>NZ_QHJN01000049.1:0-48973 GCF_003947565.1 Actinomadura sp. WAC 06369
GATGCCCCCGCCGCGGATCCCCCACCACCGCGTCCAGAAGCACCCCGAGGACGAGGCCCTCAGCAGAGACACGAATCAAGCTCATCCCAGTGACGCTCCAGCCAATCCTGAGCCCGCCTTATCCGGAGCCCCGCACCACCCTGCCAGACGCGCGCCCAGCTCCCGCCCGCCCGGGCCCTCGCACGCATCGACTCGTACGACCGCTCGAACCGCACCCGCGCCGCCGGCAGCACCTCGTTCCGCTCCCCCCGCGACAGCCCGTACGCGTCGCAGAACACCCGGAGCCTCCGCCCCACGTCGACGCCGTACCACACCGCGTCCCGATCCGCCGGATCCGCGATCGGCCCCCAATGCCGCAGCGCCGTCACCACGTCGTACAAACACCGCGTCGGCCGCGCCAACTCGAAGTCGATCAGCGCGACCGGCCGCCCCCCGCGAAACACCACGTTCTCCGGCGTCACATCGCAGTGCCCGACGACCTCCGGCTCCCCGTCGAGATACGACCCCCGATCCCACGGGCCGTCCGGCACCCCGAACGACCGCACCGCCTCGTGGTACCGCCGCAGCAACCCCGCGACCCCCCGCAGGGCGTCGTCCGTCCCCGCGTACCGCGGCAGCGGCCGCCCCGGCACCTCCCCGGGCACCCAGCTCAGCACCTCGCGGCCCGCCTCGTCCGTCCCCAGCACCCGCGGCGCCTCGAACCCGACCTCCTCCAGATGCCGCAGCAACCCCCGCACGGCCGCACTGTGCGCCCCCGCCGGCCGCCGCACCGTGTCCGCCACCCGCACCACGCCCCCCGTCCCGGAGAGCGGAACCTCACCTTCCACGGCCACCAAAGATATGCCCCGCACCACACCGGCGCGGCCGACGGCGGCGATATGGATGTGGAGCCAGACGACGCTCCGCCATACACTGTGTCCCGGCGTCCAGCCGGTCGCCGAGCGCCCGTAGCTCAGCTGGATAGAGCATCGGACTTCTAATCCGACGGTCGCGGGTTCGAATCCTGCCGGGCGCGCAACCCCATGACCTGCACAAATGCCCTCGCCAGGCCGAGTGGGTCGAGTGCATGTGGGGCCGGACCGAGGCCAGCCTGTGTCCAAGACATTCCCGCCCACACCGGCCGGTTCACGGGTTCCGACGCCGACAAGGGGCATTGGGGTACGACCGGGCAGCACCCACCGCGCGTCGACCTGTCCCGAGCCGAAGCGTGCGGTTATCCAGTTAGCCCTCACTCGAGGACAAGGACGGGGAGCCCGAGGCTCACGATCACTGAACGGCGGCGGATCCGCCTACTCGCTTTCACTCAGCAGCGTTGCGGCCGGCCGAGTTGACGTGCGGGGTGCGTCGTCGACGCCCGTGTCGGGGCCGTGTCGGTCTTGCGGAGTTTCCTGCGGCCGGTGTCTCGCCGGCGCACCCGGTTGGTACCGGGTATCAGCCGGCCCGCCTTCATCACGTGCTTGGCGGTCTTCTCCGCCGCACGATGAGCGACCTCGGGCAGCACCGAGGTGTAGGTGTCGGCGGTCAGCACGATGCTGGAGTGCCCCAGCATGTCCTGAACGACCTTCAACTCCACCCCGGCCGCCAGCGCCAGCGTCGCCGCGCCATGACGCAGGTCGTGCAACCGGATCGGCGGCAGACCGTGCTCGGCCACCAGCCCTTGGAACAGCCGGGTCAGCCGCACCGGGGCCAGCGGGTCACCGTCGGGGGCGGTGAACACGTAGCCGCTGTCGCGATAATCCACCCCGGCCTGCCGCTGTTCGCCTTGTTGCCGTTCACGATGAGCGCGTAGAGCCGCGACGGTGGTGCGGTCCAGCGCGATGACGCGGGCGCTGGTGGCGGTCTTGGGCGGGCACGCGGTCAGATAGCCCTGGTGCTGCTGGATCTGCTGGGAGATCACCGCGACCCGCTGGTCCAGGTCCACATCGCACCACCGCAGTCCGGCGGCCTCTCCGCGCCGTAGACCCCGTAACGCGATCAGGTGGAACGCCGCATACAACCGGTGCTCCCGGATCGCGTGCAGGAACTCGGCGGTCTGCGCCGCGGTCCACACAGCGACCGGCGGCCGCTCCCCCGTCCGCTGCCAGTGCACCACCCGCGCCGCGGTCCACACCACCACCCGTGGACGCCGCGCCACCGGCAACTCCACCCGAGACGCGGGATTGTCGCCGATGAGCCCCTGCCGGATCGCGGCGTTCAACGCAGTGCGCAGCGTCGCCCGGATCCGGTTCAGTCGCCGCCGTCAACGGCGCACCCCGCGCCTCGTGCCAGCGGACGATGCCCGCGAACATCGCCTGCAAGTGGGCGACCGACAACTCGGCCAGCACGATCTGCCCCAGGTACGGGGCCAGGTACCGACGGACATGGCATGCATAGTTCTTGATCGTGGACGCCGCCCCTGTCCGGGTGGCCAGCCACCGGGTCAGCCAGTCGCCCACCATGAGCAAACCGCCCCCGCCCCGCACGGACTGCCGAACTGCTCCAGCGCCTCCTCAGCGGCCTTCCGGGTGGCGAAGCCACCGCGGCGGATCCGGCGCCGCCGCCCATCCGCACCGACCGGCAACTCCAGCCGGATATACCAGCTCCCATGTCGAGGGCCTGCCTCCAGCTTCGGGCACCGGCCGCCCCAAGCCTTCCCAGATCGGGGGTCTACACAGCCACACCGCCGATAAACCCCACCAGTGCTGTTGCTAATCGCCATGCCCGCCATCTACACCCTTGGCAAGGACAGCGACTTCCAGACTCACGCAATCCAAGCCTGGAGGCAATCGATCCATCACCTCAACGAGAACGGACCCCGGGTTGACATCTTCACCAATTTGTCGGCCTTGCCCAGGAGGCTCAGCATCCCTGCCACCATCAAGGTGGCGGCCTCTAGCAAGACTGGACTTGTTGCCTCGGCGCGCCACCACGTCCTCGCCAGCCACCCGGAAACGAGAGGTAGTGTTCAGTCGCCACCTTCGAGCAGGCCGACTCGGTTTAGCAACTCGGTGCACTGCTTCTCCACCAGCGGCGTGGACTCCGGGGCTCGAAGAGAGCCGTCCGCGTGAGGGTGCAGCCCGAGCAAGGAGCCCTGGACAGGCACGGCCAACTCCTGAAGTACGTCGATACGCCCGTGCAGAAAGTCGTCCGCTGCATTCAGGAGGTCCGTCCCCCATTGTTCTCGCGCGTCCTCGTTCATATCAATGGCCTCTTGCCCCTCGTCGCCTATCAGCACGCCGTCGTCGGCCAGCAACTGGAGCGTGAGGTCCAGTTCGTGCCTGCCCTCCGCAAAGCGGACCTGGCGCGTGACCGAATCGTATGAGACGAGCAAACATTGCTCGTCCCGACGGAGGAGCAAGTCTTCCAAGCCGCCTTCCCAAGTCGATCGGTTCAGTTCGACCCAGCCGGAAGAGGACAAGATCACTTGTACGTAATCTAGAACGCCCTCCGTATAGTCATCCGTCTCGTTCGCACCGTATAGCCGTTTATAGGCTTTCTCAGCCCATCCTTCGCTCGCGTCGGCCACAGCCGCCGTGTCCCCCGCGGCAATGACCGGCTCCAGTAGGGGTGCCGCTTCCAGGAAGCCGACGTCAGGGCAGCCACCACGGTGACACCAATTGTCTCCCGGGCACGACAGATGCACTCGGTGAACGGTGTCGACCGTGTCCGTACCATCGGCTGTCCGGGTCACGCACAGCAGGTAACTATGCAGCGGGCTAGGGACACCGACCAAGCCCTCGGCCGCATGGAGCGCCCCACCGTGGATGTAGACGATCAGCCCGCTACGACCTTCATCCGCCCAACCGGCGATGGCCGCGCGAGCCGTAGCCAGCGTGGGCATACCATCGCCGGGCCCCCAGAGCTCGAGCGACCAGCGCGGGCTGTATCTCCAGTCCCCTGCAGAGCAGAGGGCGGTGACCACCGCCCCATAAGACTGGTCTTTGTCGTCGACGACCGACAACCCGCCAAGGCTTGGTGACGTGGCAAGCAGCTCACTCGCCACCCCTGGATCCTGCGCAGCGGACAGCGGCTGCGTCGGCTCCTTCTGCCACCACCGCCTGTCGTCCGGCACAAGGGCCTCATTGGAGTCAGCATCGAGAAGCACAGTCGTGGCGGGGCCATGCTCATGAGTGACGCCCAGCACCGCGTGCAGAGCCGCTTCCCACTCCCCGACCCCACCGGGCTTCATGGCCAGCTCCGGCCGATCCCAATCACCGGCCGGCAGCAGGACCGGCACATCGCCGAGTTCGGGGAGAGCTGTGATCGTGAGCGGGCGCTCAGGGAGAACGCTGTCAGAAGGCTCATCGTCCCGCGGCGTCGGCATGGGCTTGCCGTCCCGATCCAGGCGCGGAATCCAGGGAGGCCGGCGGTCCTGCCTCCGCCGGATCCGGTAGGCCTGGTCCACCAGCTCGTCCTTGGACGGATACGAACGAAGGAAACCATCGGCGACTGGCCGCACCAAGGCATCCAAATCAGCCTTGCGAAGCTTTTCCGGGTGTTCCGGAACGTCGATGAACGTCTCAGGCTGGACCAGCTGGGCGAACCGCGCCTCCACTGCAGCGGTGAACTTGGCCGTGAAGTCGCCTTTGGCTGACTCAAACGCCTCCCGAACCGGCTCCCAGTCACTCTCCCTGGTCAGCGTCTCCATCATCGCGAGCAACACGTCATTCTGAGTGTACGGACGGAACATGAACACGACCATAACCGCCGGAACCGACCCGGCAGGGAAGTTCAAGCGAATTGGTTCCGGCGCTCCCATCAGCGCGCCGGTCTGCCGATGACAGGATGCGTCTGCCCGAGCGTCAACCTGGGCTGCGGCGTCGCGTCCTGCCTCAGAGCCCGAACGCCTGCGTCACCCGCCGGCCAGCTCGCTCTCATGTGTCTCGCTGGCAATCTACATCCTTACTGGAACCGGGTCTGAGTGAGCGCACTGGGCGACGCAATGATCGCCTGAGAAGACATGTCAGCCGGTCTGCTGCCCGAGTTCGTCTGTCATTTCTGCAAGGTCGCTCCACTCGACCAGCTCGAACGACTGCCGGAGGACCCAGATGAGTTTCTGTTGGAGTCCCGGGTCTTCGCTCATCCGGCCGGTGGCCGCCAGCAGAATATGCGCCAGCCGTTCGACATCGTCCTTGGAATGGGCGACCTTGGCGACCAAGGGCCGCACGCGCTGGTCGAAAGTCTCCCAGGAGAGATCGGGTTCTGGTTGGCTGAGGTACTGCCGGAGCCACCAGAGGCTGGCACGCGTGATATCCGACAGATGGTCCTCGCTCAGGGAGACAACGGCGTCTTCGGCTAGGACCGTTTCGAGACGACCTGCCCTGCGCGCCTCGGAGAATCGTTCGGAGCGCACAAGATCCGGCCCAGTTAGGGAAACACTCATGCGCCCTCGAAACTCTACGTCGCTGTAGGTAGGCGTCGGCATCCAGGTCGCGAGCGCCATAGTCAGTTGCTGCTCTGCCTCGAATACCTCCTCGGGAAGCAATTTCTCGGTGATGCTCCTAGCCACTGCTTTCGCTCCAGCAAGCGCTGCGGCGCGCGCCGCAGCGGCGTTCGGGTGCGGACGATTCGCGTTGTGCACTCCTGAACGACGGAGTTGGTACCAAACCCGTCCTCGTCCCTCGAAAGCGATGCCGGGCACGGTGGTGGGTAGGGCCATCGCGGCCTTCACCGACCGGGCCCGCCCTAGCTTCGTTTCACGCTTCACACGCATCGGTGCCCTCTTCCCAGCCGAGCGAGGTGTCGGCGCTGCTGGACGGGGCTGATGCATCTCCGGAACCCTTGCTACCCCAGATCAGGCGCCTGAGCATCGTGTGGGCGAAATTGTCGTCCTCGTCCTGCTCGTTCCTGGTGAGCGCTTTGAGGAGATCGAGGTTCATACCCTTCCTGATGACGGTGCTGAACAACTCGTCGACGGACTCCTTCGGGATCAGAGCCCGCTTAGCGGCATTCTTCCAGAACACTGCGATCTCGGTGGCCACCGTTTGAGTCTCAGTGCTGGCGTGAGCCTTCTGGAGCGCCTCGGAGAGAACCGCGATGCGGTCGGGGGACTCGAGGTCTTTGCCGTCCTCACCGCAGAGCACGACGAGTCCTTGTTCGGTGGATGCGAGACAGAGGAACGCGACGATGCCCGCACGCTCAAGTTCGGTCTTGCTGAGCCACTTGCGAAGTGTTGTCAGAACCAGGTCCCGGTGCTCAGAGGTCCCAAGCACGGTAAAGGCGTTCACGAGGGCGGGACTGACGGGGTTCGGGGATCTGAGCGCGGCGCGTCCCAGGCGGGTGAGCGCCATGTTCGGGCTCGCCAGCCCGAACTCGCCGCCGCAGACCGCGGCGATCGTATCGACCTTCTCCTGCGACGGCCTCGCCGCGAGCCAGGTGTACAGGCGACTACGAACGTATGCGCCGATGACCGGATCAAGCGCGGCCTTCGACAGTTCTTCGACGAGGAGCTCGGGCCGCTTACCGGAAAGCTGTTCAAAGAGCTCCTGCACCAGAGATCGGTCGTTGAGACGGGCCGCGAGTTCCATCAATGAGCTGACCACTCGCATGGCGTCATCATCGTCGAGGTTCAGGATGCTGCCGATCGACCAAGCGCGTAGCGTCTTGCGTTGGTTGACGAACTGGTCCCACAGATGGAGCCGGACCGCAGCGGCGAGCCCATGGGACTGAGGATCTACCCTTGTCCTGCCATCCACTTCTTCGATCTTGGCTTCTTCCAGCCTCTCGGAGGCGAAGTCGTCCGAGAATATGTCGAGGAGAGAACGGGGCTGACCGATCTCATTTCGGAACATCTCGGACATGATGAGCACCGATTCGCGTCGACCGCCGTCGCACATGGCCGCCGACCAAAGGAGTGTGCGCGCCCCGAGGCTAGAGGGGCAGTCGGTCTTGAACCAGTCCTGCCAGCCGAGGAACTCCTCGGCGATCTGCTTGCCCGTGGCATCCGGGCCCACGGTGCGGAGAATGTTCGTCAGTCGGAGCACTTCCCTAGCCCGTGGTGACGACTGCCAGATCTTGGCGAGTGCGTCGTCCGCCAGCCGGAACAAGCAGTGGCCCGCACCAGTGCGTCGCAGGATGCTCTCGGCGAGCTCTCTACCTGGCGGTGCGGGGAGCCGAACGATCCGCCCGCCCAGCTCGCTCAACCACTGCTCTTTCTCCTTGGCCTCGCAGGTGAGCACGACGAGTCGCGCGCTGGCGTCCATGGCCCAGGAGAGCAGCTCCGCACCGAATTCGGCGGATGGGCTCTTGTCATATTCCGACATGTCGAGGACGTAGCCGTATCCTGGGGCCGCAGGCGGTAGTAGCTGCTTACGCGGCTGCCCCCAGTTGGGTTGCAACCGGATCACTCGATTGGTGCCACACTGCTCGCGGAGTCTGCGCAGGGCCGCGGTGCCCCGGCCGGTGCCAGGTGAACCGATGATGACGAGTGCACCGGGCTTGGAGAGGATGAACTCGCTCTTCCTCCAATCGTCGCTCCGCGGGTGGACGAACACCCCATCTTCGGTAGGCCGCAGTTCTGCGCCGCTGACGGGTACGGGCTCGACGGATTCGTCGCCCATGATGAAGGTCATGTGCTGCCCAAGCCAGGTGGGTCCACGGAAGGTGGCCTCAGGGAAGGTCATGGTTACTCCTTGGGGAAGCCGGGGGGTAATGGGTATTGATGGTCATGCCGTTGAAGACCTGGTTGGAGGCGAGGTAGACCGGACCTTGGAACGTGACGTCGCCTTCGAACCGGGCTCCGCCCTCGATCGGCGAGGACTGCCCCGCTCGCTCGGGGAGCGCGATGCCGTACTTGCGCTGGAACCGTGCCCGCACCTGGTGGGCGTCGAGGTCGCCTCCATGAGGTCCGACCTCTTCGGCGAGTTCGGCGAGCAGAGCCAGCAGGATGGCGGCCGACTGCCCGGTGTGGCGGGCCAGTTCGGCGAGATCGTCGAGTCCGTCCAGCCGGTCACGGCCGTCCTCGAACGGCTCGACCCGCCACACGTGCAGACGCGACAACACCTGGTGGGTCATCTGCCCGAGTTCGCTGGGTTCAGTGATGCCCGTCGCGGCGGACATCGCCTTAACGATGTGGGCGTGTCGTGTCCGTAGCCGCTGGTTCGTCGCCTTCTCCACAAGCAAGCTTTGGAACGAGACGAGCGAGGTGTGGTCGTGGGCCCGAGCTGCCAGCTCCGCCAAGTCGGCGAGATCGTCCGACGGCCCGGCCGCTGCGGCGCCGAGAAGGAGACGCCCGGTTTTCAAGGCATGCTCCCGTGTGCTCCAAGTCTCCGCCGCCTGGCCGAGCAGGGAGATCAACGCCTGGCTGCTCCCCGTGACGGCCAGTTGCTTCTTGACCTGAAATTCGATTGTCGTGTGCTGGTGCGGAGGCCCCGCCCGCATGACGATGTCATCGAGCAGACTCCCCGCGATCCGCTGTTGCAACGCGACGCTCTCGACAGGTAGATCGATGCCCACAGGAACATGGGCCCCACGCAGCAGCCTGCTGAACGCGAACGCCGCCACCCGGTACTCGAAGATCGTCCCGGCGCCTCCCGTAGCCTCGGGGGGCGCTACTCCGTACGCCATTCCCTCTCCCTGCTTCCGCGGTTGCCACAATCCTAGGAACTGCCACTGACAAAACCGTTACTCGAATGTTTATTCGATGTCAGAGGCGGGGTCTCCTGAGGCTCCTAACCAGAGTTATTGGGTGATGGCGGTCGGGTAAGTCGACGGACCGTCGGTGCAGGCGTATGCCGGTGACATGGCCAGATACCCCCAGGGCGGGGGATGACCGCCGCCGGCCGTGACAAACGAGAACGGGTGCAGATGCAGGCCGCGCAGTGGTTCGCCGAAGGACGGCCCAACGCCCGGATCGCCGCCGAGCTGCGGGTCGGGCTGCGGCAGGTGGAGAAGTGGCGGCGGGCCTGGCGCGAGGGCGGGGCCGAGGCGCTGCGGTCCAAGGGCCCGCATGGACGGCCGCGGCTGGACCAGGCGGCCTTCGCGCGGCTGGAGGCCGAGCTGAACCGCGGCCCCGCCGCGCACGGCTGGGCCCATGACCAGCGGTGGACGTTGGAGCGGGTCGCCGAGGTGATCCGCCGGCTGTTCGGCGTCGACTACACCCGGCCCGGGGTGTCGCTGCTGCTGCGCCGCAACGGCTGGTCGGTGCAGGTCCCCGGACGCCGCGCCATCGAACGCGACGACCGGGCGATCGAGGTGTGGAAAGAGCAGGTGTGGCCGCAAGTGGAAACACCGCGGCGGACCTGGGCGCCTGGATCTGCTTCGAAGACGAGGCCGGTCAAGGGCTCAGGCCGCCCCGAGGACGCACCTGGAGCCGCCGGGGACACCGCCCGCAGGTGAGGGTGCACGGCGGCGAGCACGGCTCGCGGGTCTCGATCGCCGGGATGGTCTGCTACCGGCCCGGCCACCGCTCCCGCCTGATCTACCGGATCCACCGCTACCGCCGCCGCAAAGACGAACGCGTCGGCTTCACCCTCACCGAGTACACACGCATGCTCCAGGCCGCTCACCAGCAGTTGCCGGGCGGGAGGATCGTGCTGGTGTGGGACAACCTCGGCGTCCACCACTCCACGGCGATGCGCGCGTTCATCGATGATCACGCCGACTGGCTGACGGTGTTCTACCTGCTGGCCTACGCCCCCGAGCTGAACCCGGCCGAGACGGTGTGGTCGCTGCTGAAACGCTCCGTGGTCAACTTCCTGGCCACCGACCTGGACGACCTCGCCGACATGATCAAGCACCGGCTCAAGGTCATCCAGCACCACCCCGGCGTGATCGACGGCTGCCTCGCCCCCACAGGCCTCACCCTCAACACCACACCCGCCATCACCAATTAACCCTGGTTAGACCGTGACGACGATTTTCTTTCCGGCGTGGAGCCCCTTTTCGAGGTGGCGGTGTGCCTCGACGATGTCGTCGAGGAGGAACGTCTTGTCGATGGCGGGCCGCAGCGCACCGAGGCGCACACCAGCGTTGAGGAAGGCCGCCATGCGCTTCACCACGACCGCGTCGAGGGTGTGCTCGAAGCTCTGGTAGCCGAAGACCGTGAGCGGCGTGCCCGTCGGGAAGGACGTGGGCCGAGGGTCAAGGAAGCCTGCGGCAACTAGTGCTCCACCGGGGCGGGCCGCCTTGAGAAGATCCTGCTGGCCGGGGCCCATGACCAGGTCGAGGACGATGTCGGCGCCTGTCCCGCCGGTGTGGTGGTGGACGGCTTCGACGACGTCCACCTGGTCGGTGGCGATGACCGCGGCCGCGCCGGCGGCGAGCAGGCCGTCCGTCTTCGCGGTGTGCCGAGTGACGGCGAGGGGCACGGCGCCGATCTGGTTTGCGATCTGCATCGCCGCCCGGCCGACGCCGCCGGACGCGGCGGTGATGAGGACGCGGTCGCCGGGCCGCATCCTCGCCTTCTCGACGAGCGCGCCGTAGGCGGTAGAGAACGCGACCCAGACCGCCGCCGCTTCCGTGATCGCGAGCCCGGCCGGCCGGGGGGCGACCCGGCCCGCGGGGACGGTGGTGTATTCGGCATAGCTGCCCTTGACGCTCGCGTCCGGAACGGCCGTGAGGATGACCGGATCGCCGATCTGCAATCCGGTGACGTCGCGACCCACCGCGTCGACGACGCCGGTTCCTTCGACACCGAGGCGGGCGTGCGGCAAGGGGGCGGGCGCGGGCGCGGCGCCGGAACGCGTCATGAGGTCGAGCGGGTTGACGGCGAACGCCTCGATCCTGACCCGTACCTCGCCGACCGCGGGCTCGACGATCGGCTCCTCGACGACGTGCATGACCTCCGGCCCGCCGAACTCGTCGAACACGACGACTCGTGGCATGGTGACTCCTCCGCATCTGGTGCTGGTTCAGTACTCACCGAAGACGTTACGGAGGCGTGGGTTACCTCCTGGTACCTTCGTTCACCATGCAGAACGCGACCGGGCCCGTCTTCCTCGCCGACTGCCCCACTCGCCTGGCGGTCGAGATCATCTCCGACAAATGGGCCGCGCTTGTGCTTTTCGGGCTCAGCCAACGGCCACGCAGGCACGGTGAGCTCGTCGACCTCATCGGTGAAATCTCGCGCAAGGTCCTCACTCAGACGCTGCGCAGGCTCCAGCAGTACGGTCTGGTCGAACGCCGGGCAGAAGCACCGCGGCGGGTCGAGTACGGTCTCACCGACCTCGGTCGGACCCTCGTCGAGCCCATCGAGGTCCTGACGAACTGGGCGAGGGACCACGGCGGGGCCGTCGTCGACTTTCAGGAGGCCGCGGAGGCCGCTGCTTCCGCTCAAGCTCGCGCGGCACACTGATCTCGGCGGCCGACGGCCTTGCCGGACGGGAGCACCGACCGTCGATCTGCGCGGCGGCTCGTCGGTGCCCGCCAGAGCATGGCCCAAGACCGGTCCAGTCCCTCACGCCCCGGGGCGCCGCCTGGTTCAGGCTCCGTTGTCAGCTTGTTCGGACGTTGTTGGCGGGTGTGCGGCGGAAGCGACTCTCCCCGCGGCCTGCTTTCGGTATCGCCCCGGTGTCGTGCCGAACTCCCTCTCGAAGGCGTGGGAGAGCGCGTACGGGCTGCCGTAGCCGACCCGGCCGGCGATGGCGGCCAGGGTCTCCTTGGTGTCGCGGAGCAGAGTGGCGGCGAGGATCACGCGCCACCAAGCGAGGTAGGCCATCGGAGGGCGGCCGACCAGGGCGGTGAATCGGCGCGCCAGGGTGGGACGGGAGACGCCCGCCTCCGCGGCCAGGCGGTCGTTGCTCCACGGCGCGGACGGATGCGAGTGCAGCGCCCGCAGGGCGGCGGCCGTCACCGGGTCCCCCAGTGCGCCGGGCCAGGTTCCGCAGGTGCTCTCGGCCATCCAGGAGCGGATCATGTAGACGAGGAGGAGGTCGAGCAGGTTAGGGAGCGCCACGCAGGAGCCGGGCCGCACCTCGTCCAGCTCGCCGGCGAGCAGGTCGATCGCGGCACGGAGTTCGAGGTGGCCGCCCACGCGGCTGGGCAGATGGACGACCTCGGGCAGCTCCGCCATCAGCGGATGCATGCGGCTGCAGTCGAGCCAGTACTTGCCGCACAGCAGCTCCGTCCCGTCGCGGCCGAGGTCTGCCTGCGACCCGACCTCCGCAAGCCATTGCTCGAACGGCTCCGCCTTCCGCGTCGCGACCGCCGCATCGGCGGGAGAGTCGGCGATCACGTGGCCCGTGCCGTGAGGCAGCAGGACCGCGTCGCCCACGCCGAGGGACACCGAGGTCCCGCCGTCGGTCAGGAGCCAGCAGCCTCCCTTCAGGAGGACGTAGAAGCCCGCGCCGTCGTAGGGGTCGAGCCGCGCGCACCAGCTCCCGCTCGTCCGCACCCGGTGGAACCACGGGTGCCCGAGGTGAACGGCAGAGATCGCGTCACTGACCACATCCATCCGGCCAGAATATCTTCACGCATGAAGCATGAGACGGACACGTATTTTATTGAGATGAACGAGCATTGAGAAGCTCGTTTCATCCTTCTTACGGTTGAGCGCATGACGCGCGAGAACGAGAGTGTGCAGCGCATGCTGCTTGGGGACGTCGAGGTCATCCGGGTCGTCGAGTGGCACGAACCGTTCCTGCCGACCTCCGACATGTTCCCCGGAGCCGACGCCGACGTGTGGAAGGACAACGAGGGCTGGCTGGCACCGGACCACTGGGAGCCGGACGGCGACAGAGTGGTGTCCGCCCTGCAGAGCTGGGTGCTGCGCAGCGGCGGGCGGACCGTCCTGGTCGACACCGGAGCGGGCAACGGGCGCGAACGACCGGGCATGGGACCGTTCCACCGGTCTCGGAGCGATCTCCCCGGCCTGCTGGCGAAGGCCGGGGTCCGGCCGCAGGACGTAGACGTCGTGGTCAACACCCACCTCCACGTCGATCACGTCGGCTGGAACACCGTCGACGCCGGCGGGCAGTGGGTGCCGACGTTCCCCCACGCCCAGTACCTCATCCCGGCCGCCGACGACTTCCATTACGGTCCGGACAACGCGTACGGCAACGGCGCGCAGCAGGTCGACCGTCTGATCTACGAGGACAGCATCGCGCCCGTCCACCAGGCCGGACAGGCCGTACTGTGGGACGGCCTCCACCGCATCGACGAGCACCTCACCCTGGAGTCCGCGCCCGGCCACACCCCCGGCTCGTCGGTACTGCGACTCGCGTCCGGCAACGACCGGGCGGTCTTCGTCGGAGACCTGCTGCACAGCCCGGTGCAGATCCTGCACCCCTGCTGCAACAGCAACGCCTGCCTGGCCCCGGAACAAGCGGCGAACAGCCGCCGACGGATTCTCGGGCGGGCGGCCGATGAACGGGAACTGCTCGTCCCTGCGCACTTCGGCGGTGCGGGCGCCCTGGAGATCCGGCGGAACGGCGCCGGGTTCGCCCTCGGCCCATGGGCCGCGAGCGAACCGGCGAGGGGCTCCTCCGGCTCCTCGTGAGCCCTGACGCCACCCCCTCAGCAGGCACCCTTCTTTCGAATGTGGCCCGGCCGCCGAGTAACGGAACGTGATCGGCTACCCGCCCCGTATCCGAACCCGACCACACGTCCTGACCACGCAACGCCGCCGGACACACGCCTGACCAGCACGGATTTCTTCACCTGGCCCGGAGCCCGGTCAGGCGAGCGCCTCTGGGCATCGGGCCACATTCGGGAGAACACCTTCCAGCAGCTGCGCACCCGAGGCAGTCAACGCCGCGGCGGACGGCGCGGCCGCTGCCATCCGGGCTCAGCCGACGGAGGGCGAAAAGCCACCTGCGGTGGAATCCGGCATCCCAACGACATCACATACTTCTCGGCCTGGAGCCGTCCCCTCATGCCGCACACGTCGACCGCCCGCCCTCCGATCGGATCGAGCGGAGCTTTCGTTCTGGTGCTCACCTTCATGGGCAGCGTGGTCTCGGTGATGCAGACCCTGCTCATCCCGGTGCTCGAAGACCTGCCGCAGCTACTGGACACCGAGCCGGACAACGCGGCCTGGGTCATCACCTCGACCCTGCTCGCCGGCGCCGTCACCACGCCGATCATGGGCCGCCTCGGCGACCTCCACGGCAAGCGCCGCATGCTGATCTGCAGCCTCGCGGTGATGGTCGTCGGCACGCTCATCAGCGCCCTCACCAGCAATCTGCTGATGATGATCGCAGGCCGGACCCTCCAGGGCTTCGCGATGAGCACGATTCCCCTCGGCATCAGCCTGATGCGCGACGCGCTCCCCCGCGAGAAGCTCGGTTTGGCGATGGCCCTGATGAGTTCCTCCATGGGCATCGGCAGCAGCCTCGCTCTGCCCGCTGCGGCCCTGGTGGCCCAGCACGCCGACTGGCATGCCCTCTTCTACGGCTCCGCCGGCCTCGGCACCCTGTGCATCGCTCTCATCCTCCTCATCGTCCCGGAGTCCCCAACCCGTGCCCAGGGCACCTTCGACCTTCTCGGCGCGGTCGGGCTGTCGACCGGCCTCGTCCTCTTCCTGCTGCCGGTCAGCAAGGGCAGCGACTGGGGCTGGACCTCCGGTACCACCCTTGGATTGCTCGCCGCAGCGGCGGTCGTCCTCATTCTGTGGGGTGTGATCGAGCTGGGCAGCCAGGCTCCGCTGGTAAACCTCCGTACCACGGCCCGCCCCGCCGTGCTTCTCACCAACCTCGCCTCGATCACGGTCGGCGCCTCCTTTCTCGTTGTCTCATTGGTCCTTCCCCAGCTGCTTCAGCTGCCGAAGGTCACCGGCCACGGCCTCGGCCAGTCAATGGTGGTCGCGGGCCTGTGCATGGCACCGCTCGGCCTGACCATGATCCTCTCGGTCCCCGTATACGCCCGGCTGTCCACCAAGCACGGCCCCAAGACCACCCTGATCCTCGGCATGGCGATCATCGCGACCGGTTACTGCGCCGGCCTCGGCCTGCTAAGCGCACCCTGGCAAAGCCTCATCATCACAGCGACACTAGGCGGGGGCATCGGTCTCGCCTACTCATCCCTCCCCGCCCTGATCGTCGGTGCGACCCCGGCTTCGCAGACGGCTTCGGCCAACGGCCTCAACACGCTGATGCGTTCGATCGGCTCCTCGGTCTCCAGCGCCGTCATCGGCATGGTCCTCGCCGACACCGCGCACTCGGTGAACGGCCTCACCGTCCCGACCATGCACGGCTTCCGCGTTTCCTTCGTGATCGCTGCGGGCGCGACGGTGCTCGGCCTACTCACAGCCCTCTTTCTGCCCCGGACCCGCTCGCACAGCCAGCCACGGCACCGCGCCGGCAACGAGGAATACGCCAAACCAGAGCCGGCCGAGAATCCCCCTCCGGGGTTGCCGACTCGAACACCATGCTCTTCTGGCCCAAGACCCCTCTGAGGCTTCGATCGTGAACGAGCCGGTAATGGTTAAGGCGCTACTGGAGGGGTGTGGGGCGTTCCCCTACGCCTGTGCCCCAGGGGCTCGGAACCTGCGCAACACCCGTTCATGTTCACTCGTTGTTTGCTCGTATGTCGCGAAACGTATTAACGGTAGGCGGCACTGAGCGGCATTGCAGGCCGTCGACAGCCGCACATACTGGGAGAGAGTGGCATGCTTCGACAGTTTGAATAATGGGTCGATAGCACTTTCCTCGGACTTCTAATCCGACGGTCGCGGGTTCGAATCCTGCCGGGCGCGCTCCCTTCACCAGGCTATCTAGCCTCTGACCAGGTAGAACGCCATCCGGACGACCTCCGGCCGGACGCAGCCGTATGCCACCAGAGGCAGCCCCGGAGCACGGTTCCCGGAATATACGCGGAATGACCGTCCCGACGTTTCCGCAGGTCAAGCCATACGCGAAGAGGGACCCCGGAACGCTCCGGAGCCCGTCATACGGACGGGCCGCCAACGGCGACTCGACCTGATCCGGAGTCAGCGCCAGGACCTAAGCCCGCTTCCACACCTGCGCGTAGGCCGAGCCAGAGAACGATTGGCCCCCGCTGGTGACGAACATGCGCCCATCCTCGGCCGTCCCGAACGCGTCGAGATGTTCCCGGAGGATGCCGACCAGTTCAGGCGGGACGGGAACGGGACGAACGACGTCATCGTCCCGGTGCTTGAGACCCCGATCGTCGAAGGTCTCCCCCGAGTCGGTGTACCGCTTGTTGCTCTGCGGACGGCTCTTCTTCAGCGTGATCAGGCCCCAGCCGGTTGCCGGAAGTTCGCAGTCCTGCCGCCGCAGGCCCGCAGCCTCAGCCGGACGCAGACCAGCGAAGTACATGCACGCGAACATCGCCCGCAGCCGAGGCCCGCGCGATTGTCCCACGTAGGAGACCGCCGTCAGCAACTCCCGAGCCTGCGAGGGGTTCACCACGACCCGCCGGTCAACGGCCCCACTCTGCTTGGGCGGACGCCACTTCACCCGGTCGAGCGGATTCGCCGCCAAGTCGCCCAGCTCGACCGCGTGGCCGAGCGCATGCTTGAACACCGCCCGCTTGTGCCGGAAGGTCGAGGCCGCCGCCGGCTGCCCGCCGAGCTGGAGTGCGAGAGCCTCCAAGGCCGCGCGAGCCAACCGCGGTTCGTCCAGCGCGGTGATCGGCATGGACGCCGCCTCCAGCCAGCGCAGCGCCAAACCCAGATACGGCGAGACGTCGGGGCGCCGATCGTCCGGGACGAACACGTACCGGCGCAGCAACGTCCGCAGGAGCCCCGCATCGGGGCGACCCGGCATGTCTTACCCTTGCCACGCTGGGGTCGCTCGCGCGAATAAGCACTTCGGACCGTGGTGCCTCCGTGCTGTTGGCCTGTAGTCCCGTCGGCCACCTTGACTGAATCACAGCCCCGCCCGCAGCAGCTACGCCACTACCCCATCCAGAGGATGTCGATGATGCGCAGCGTCTCCGCCTTGTCATCGATCAGGAGCGTCAGCATGCCTTCACCGTCGTTGCCGAAGAAGGCGTGTCGGATGGCTGTCTGCCCCGGTCGTTCGGGGACTGCATCCCATGGGGCCTCCAAGAGGTGAAGGAGGCGTCCGAGGAGGGGGCCGTCCCGGACATCTTCGGGGAGTCCGTTCAGTTCGTACAGCGCACGGCCGTGGAAGCCGTCGAAGCGGTACGTCACACCCGGCCTTCCCAGCCCGGCGGGGTGTAGCGGACGAAGGTGTCTTCCCTGCCCTGAAGCGCGTCCTGCACCGCTTCCTCGTAGCCGGGACGGTCGTAGGCGATGGCGCGCAGACGCCACCGGCGCAGGAGGGCCTGCACCTGCTTGAACCGCGCCAGGTCGTGAGCCGCGTCGAGCGCTTCGTCATACTCGGCCCGGAACTGGTCACGATGCGACGGCGGGAGCGCATCGAAGATCGCGGCCGGATCCTCGCCGGGATCGCGCGGCGCAGTCGGCTCCTCGGGCTGAGCGGTCATGGTGCCCAATCTACCTGTGAGACGGTCAGAGGGCTGGACTCTGCTGGATGAGCAGGCGGACGAGCCACAGAGCAAGATCCGGAGCATATGCGGAATGATCTTGGTCGGATGGGGCTCGGTCGGTGAGTCTGCGCAGGTGCGTGCGGAAATGGAAGCTCTGTTGAGCGGTCGGGCTTCTGATCCGACGGCCGCGGATTCATATCCTGCCGGGCGCGCAACCCCCCGACCAGGGGTCTTACCGCTGCCAAGATCCCAAAATAAAGCCCGACATGCCCACTTTCGTCCCCGTGGTCGCTCGATGTTCGCTCGGCTGTCGCAACCCGATCGCCGACTACACCCGCACGACCGAAGACCGGCACCGTCAGGTCCCGCACCGGCCATCGCGGGTCGGCGGCCACGCGAACCCCCATGGGCAGGGATCTGCGGCCACACGATCAGCGATCTCCCGCCGCGCGATCATCTGCTCGGCGACGTCAGCGAGCCCGGGACGGGCCGCGGATCCCTCGAACACCGCCAGAAACTGGGCCGACGGAAAGCTGCTGCAGGTTCGCCCTTGCGACGTCGATTCAGGGCGAACATGCCGCAACTCAACGAACCTGTCCCTGACAGATGCCATGATTCGCCGCGTGATCGAACTCGCGGCCCTGGTGGTGGAGATCGGGCTGCTGGGCCGGGAGCATGCGCACGTCCTCCCCAGCAAGTACGCCTCCATCGGCCCTGAAACGGAGCTATGCCAGACCGACCTGCTCGACTGGCTCCAAGAATTCGGCATGGCGGTGAGCATGCACTGCGATGACGTGGACGACCTGGAGCAGGCATACAAGCCGATCCTGAGCAAGCCGCAGCCTGTTCAGGTGACTCGGTGACCGTTACCGACGTCCAACTGGTCGAGGACGATGCCGGCGGCGAACGCCTCGACCTCCGGGTCAACGGGAGCCGAGGTCGTGGCGCGTCGAGCACCTCAGCAGCGGGTACCTCGACACGCTCGCAATGTTCGAGCACATCGACAAACTGGGCCCCGGCAAGGGTCAGCCCGCTGTCGCTTTCCAGATGCACCCAGGCCCGCCGCACCTTCCGCCTGGCGGCTTCCGCGATCGCGTCGAACCGCCACGGTGCTTCGACGCCGGTTCAATATCGGCCGGCACCGCGGCCTCGTAGTTGGATCGATGGCAGGCAGCCGGGACGGGATCGGCGCATCGATGCGCCTCGCCCCGCCAGGCCACCCCGAGCCGAGCGGCGCCGCCCTCCAGCGCGGCACAAGCGGCCTAGACCGGACAGTGACCGTAGGCATTGGCCTTCACGCCCGCCGCCATCACTGGCATGCCTCTCGCTGCCGATGCCAGTCGGCGGCGATCGAGGCCAGGTCGACGCGACCGTACGTCCCGTGTGCAACGTCCGCGACCAGATCCGCGAGAACTTCTGAACCGAAGCGGATCCGGTCTCCCGGTCGCCTCTTGCGAAGTAGCTTCGCAGCTAGATATCTTGGAGCAAGTATTTTTGAGCCAAGGTAATCGGAGGTGGCGGGTTGCGAGTCGGGGTCCTCGGGCACGGCGCGATCGGGTCGAAGGTCGCCGGGGCGCTGCGCGCCGGCGCGGTGCCGGGCGCGACGCTCGCCGGGGTCCTCACCAGGAACGGAAGCACCTCCCCGCGGCCCGTCCGCGACCTCGCCGAACTCCTTTCCGGCGCGGACGTCGTGGTCGAGGCCGCCGGGCAGCAGGCACTGCGCGAGCACGGTCCCGAGATCCTCGCCACCGGATGCGATCTGGTCGCCGTCTCGGTGGGCGCGCTGGTCGACGAGGTCCTGTTCCGCGACCTCACCCGGCCGCGGACCGCGCCGCCCGAGTCCGGACGGCTGCTGCTGTGCCAGGGGGCGCTCGGCGGTCTGGACGTCGTCCGCGCCGCGGCCTTCGGAGGGCCGCTGACCAGCGTCCGGCTCACCTCCTCCAAGTCGCCCGCCTCGCTCGTCCAGACCTGGATGGCGGAGGAGGAAGCCGAGCGGCTGAACACGCTGCGTCCCGGCGACTCCCCCGTGACCGTGTTCGACGGCGATGCCCGTGGGGCCGCCGCACGCTTCCCCCGCAACGCCAACGTGGCGGCGACGCTCGCGCTGGCGGCCGGTGGCTGGTCGGCCGTGCGCGTCCGGCTCCTGGCCGACCCGGACGCGACGCTGACCAGGCATATCGTCGAGTTCGCCGGTCCGGTCGGGGAGTACCGCTTTGAGCTGGGCAACCTGCCCGACCCGGCCAATCCGAAGACCAGCGGCCTGGTGCCGTTCGCCGTCCTGCGCACGCTCTCGGACCTGGTGCCCGACGTTCCGTGGCGGGTCGCGTGAGCCGCCGCGTCCGGTCCAGGGCCGGCGTGATCGCGCTGACCGATACCGGAGGCGACCTCCCGCCCGTCCTGTGCCTGCACGGCATCGGCACAGGCGCGGCGGCCTTCGCCCCGCTGGCCGGACTGTTGGCCGACCGGCTGCGGCTGATCGCCTGGGACGCGCCCGGCTACGGCAACTCGGCCGACCCGGAATCTGCGCCCGGCATGGACGGTTACGCCGACGCGGCCGCGGACGTCCTGGACGAGCTGGGACTCGGCCGCGCGAGCGTCATCGGCACGTCCTGGGGCGGTGTGATCGCGACCCGCCTGGCGCTCCGCCACCCCGACCGGCTGAGCGGCCTCGTCCTCGCCGACTCCACGCGCGGCTCCGGCACCGCGCCCGGGAAGGCCGCCGCCATGCGAGCGCGAGGCGGTGAGCTGGCCGAACGCGGCCCGGCCGAGTTCGCGCGGGCACGCGCGCGCCGCCTGCTGTCACCCGATGCTCCGGCCGCCGAGGTCGAGCGGGTCGCGGAGGCGATGGCCGCCACGATCCGCATGCCCGGTTACGGCTACGCGGCCGAGTCCATGGCCGCCACCGACCACGGAGACGTACTGGGCGCCGTCACGGCTCCCACCCTCGTCGTCGTCGGCGAGCACGACGCGGTCTGCCCTCCGGCGGAGAGCCGCCTCATCGCCGAGTCCGTCCCAGGTGCCCGGTACATCGAGATCCCAGGGGCGGGCCACCTGTCCAACCAGGAACGCCCCGAGTCGTTCGCCGGCGCGGTGCGCGACTTCCTGGTCACCCATTCGAAATCCAAGGAGAACCGTTAATGACCCAGCAGGCCACCGAGACCAACCTCGAAGAGCTGATCGACTCCTGCATCGCTTCCCGCGAGACCCGCCACGAGGACTGGGACACGCTCGCCTTCCAGGCCAAGGCCGGTGACGAGTTCCGCCGCGCGCAGATCCGCTACATCGGGTCAGGCGCGACCGGCAACCACGAGACCGACTCGCGGATCCTGCCGTCCGAGCACTTCACCTTCTCCAACATGCGGTTGCCGGCCGGCGCGATCGGCCCCGAGCACACCCACCACGACGTCGAGGAGGTCTTCTTCGTCCTGGAAGGGCAGCTTGAGGTCTCCGTGCACGACGTCGAGGATGGCACCAAGACCGCCAAGCGCGTACTGGGCTACCGCGACCTGATCCGCGTCCCCGCGGGCGTGCCGCGGAGCCTGAAGAACATCGGTGACACCGACGCGCTGTTCTGTGTCGTCATCGGGACGCGGAAGCCGCAGCTCCCCACCTACCCGAAGACCTCCGCAGTGCACGGCGTGACCCGAGACTGAGCGGGCCGACTGCAGAAAAGGCGAGCGGCGCCGGGACCAACAAAGTTCCCGGCGCCGTTTTCTATGCCATCAAGGAGTGAGGACGAACTTGCGGCTTGCTCCGGCTCCCGACATCTCGTAAGCCTCGGCGCCCTTGGCGAGCGGAATGGTCGTGGCGTGCACGACGTCCCCGATGCCGACGCCGCCGAGCAGCACGGCGGCGGCGAGTTCGTCCTGGTAGCGACGCACAGGCGTGGCGCCGGATGTGACCGTGATGGCCTTCGACCACACCCCGCCCAGCCACACGCCCAGCGGAGGACGCACGCCAGGCGCACCCGCCGGATAAACACCGGGAATGGCGATGGAACCGCCGTGACGCACGATCCCGATGATGTCGTTCAGCGCCAGAGCGGGCGCCACCATCCCTCCGGCCGCGGCCTTCGCAACGGCTGCGTCGGAGGCGCCGACACAATCAATACCGACGTCTACCAATGGCCGTCCGACGACCTCTGCAACGATTTCTTCGAGAGAACCGTTGGCCAGATCGGCGGGAATGAAGCCCACAGACCGAACGTGCTCCAGCCGTTCGGCGTTGAAGTCCCCGACGATGATGGCGGCCGCGCCGAGCATCCGGCACGCCGCCGCGCATGCGAGACCGACCGGTCCCGCGCCCGCGATGTAGACGGTCGAACCCGGTGCCACACCGGCCGAGCGGGCGGCGTGGTAACCGGTCGGGAGGATGTCACCGATCATGGCGACGTCCAGCAGCCGCTCGCGGGCCTGGTCGGCGTCCGCGAACACGTACAGGTTGAAGTCCGCGTAAGGGACGAGTGCGTATTCCGCCTGCATTCCGGCCCAGCCGCCGAACCCCTCGCCCATCCCGTATGTGGCACCGGGACGGGACGGGTTCGCGCTCAGGCAGTGCCCGGTGAGACCGGCACGGCAGTTCGCACACCGCCCACATGCCACGTTGAACGGAACCGAGCACGCATCGCCGACCTTGACACGCTCAACGTCCCGGCCGACCTCGACGACGACACCGGTGAGCTCGTGCCCGAGCACCATGCCCGGGGTCGCGCCCGGACCGTGCAGCGTGTGCAGGTCGGAGCCGCACACGCATGTCGCCAGCGTCCGGACTATCACACCGTGGTCGCAGCGGCGCGGGAGCACGCCGGGACCCGCCCGGGTCTCCAGGGCGGGCAACCGGACGTCCGCGACCTCGGCACGTCCCGGACCGGCGTACACGACGGCGCGCTGCGCACCGTTCGCGGACGCCGTCGCATCGTCGGCACGGCCGAGGTCGCCAGGGCTGGAGGATCCGCTCATAGCGAGCCCGACGCCTCATGCGAGCGCCCGCCGCGCTTGCCCGGAAGCAGCAACCGCTCCAGCACTTCCACCAGCACGAACAGGATGAAGCCGATCACCGTCAACCACACGATCGAGGCGAACACCGTGAGGCTGTCCATGTCGCCGCGCGCGGTGATCAGGACGACGCCCAGGCCGGTGTCGGAGCCGACGAACTCGGCAACGACCGCCCCGACCACCGCCAGCGTGATGCCGACCTTGATGCCGGCGAAGATGCTCGGCAGCGCCCACGGCCAGCGCACCTTCCAGAACGCCTGCCACCGGCTCGCGCCCATCGAGCGCACCAGCATCAGGCTCTCCGGACGGGCCGCCTTGAATCCCACCAGTGAGTCGATCACGACCGGGAAGAAGCAGATCAGTGCCACCATCAGCACCTTGGGCAGCTGGCCGAAGCCGAACCAGATGATGAACAACGGCGCGATCGCCACTTTCGGCACCACCTGCGCGATGATCAGCAGCGGGTACAGCGCGCGCCGTGCGAGGTCGCTGTAAACCATGGCCACGGCCAGTGGCACCGCGATCAGCACCGCCAGCGCGAACCCGGCGAAGATCGCCACGATGGTCGGGACGGACTGCTCGGCGAACATGGGGAAGTCGCCGAACATCTTCGTCACGACGTCCAGGGGCGCGGGGAGCACATACTCCTCCACCGCGCCGGCCGCGCACGCGAAGTGCCAGACCGCGAGGCCGATCACCACCAGACCGGTCGGCAGCGCCCAGTCGCCGAACCGGGAGTCCAGCAGGCGCTTCGCCGGCGACGGACCCTGCTTCCGGACGTGACCCGGGTCGTTCGCCGCCCGGCCCTTCGCGGTCGCGGGCCGCCTGCTCTGCTCAGTCATGCCGCTCAATTGCGCTCCTCGCTCAGGACGCCGAGGTTCTCGAACACGCCGCGGATCTCACCGACGAGGTCGGTGAACTCCCGGCTCGTGCGCGCGCTCAGATGCCGCGGGCGCTCCAGCGGGACGCGCAACTCGGCCGCGATGCGAGCGGGACGGGGCGAGAACACGAGGACGCGATCGGCGAGGAAGACAGCCTCGTCGATGCTGTGCGTGACGAAGACGACGGTCTTGCGCCGCTCCATCCACATCCGCTGCAGGTCGATCTGGATCTGGTCTCGGGTGAGCGCGTCGAGGGCACCGAACGGCTCGTCCATGACCAGGATCTCGGGGTCGTGCAGGAGCGCGCGGCACAGCGCCACCCGCTGCTGCATCCCGCCGGACAGCTCGTCGGGATAGTTGTCCTCGAAGCCGTCGAGGCCGACGCTGCCGAGCAGTTCCCTGGCGCGATCCTCTGCCGGCCCCTTGGGTGCGCGGCGGATCTCGGTCTGGAGCAGCACGTTCTGCAGGGCCGTCCGCCAGGGCAGCAGTTCCGCGCTCTGGAAGACGATCCCGAGGTCGGTGTACGGCTTGAGCACCGGCTCGCCCTGCACCCGCACCTGGCCTGAGGTCGGCTGGGTCAGCCCGGCCAGGGCCATCAGCAGCGTGCTCTTGCCGCAGCCGCTGGGCCCGACGATGGCCAGGAACTCACCGCGCTCCAGCTCGAAGGACATCTCGCTGACGGCGGTGACGGACGCGAAGGACTTGGTGAACCGGTCGAACTCGACGAAGGGAACGGTCGCCGTCGCCATCCCTCACTCCCCTCCGAGCGGGTCGGAGCAGCCGGTCAGGTAGGCGTTGCTGGCGACGTCCTCGGGCTTGAGCTCGCCCGCGGGCACACCCGCGTACTGCTCCATGATCTTGATGGTGCTCTCCCAGTCCTCGGCGGAGGTGCAGCCGAAGCCCTGTCCCTTGGTCCGATCGGTGGTCAGCAAGCCGTTGGAGATCTGCCACTGCTGCTTGACGACGTCCTTCGACAGGGTGCTCTTCGTGGCGAATTCGAAGAACGACTCGACGGCGGCGTCGGTGTTCGCGTTGGTCGTCTGGACCGCCTCGGCCGTCGCGGCGAGGAACTTGCGCAGCGCGTCGCCGTTCTCCTTGGCGAACTTCTCGGACGTGACAATGCCGGAGCTGAGCACGTCCAGGCCCGCGTCCGCGTACGGGATGGCGATCAGGTCACACTTGCACTTGACCTTCATGTTCGGCTCGGTGACGTTCAGCAGCCCGAAGGTGAACTGCGTCTTGCCCTGGACGAACAGGCTGTCGCGGGTGGGCACGTCCACCTTGTTGAGGGTGACCGACTCCGGGTCGAGGCCGCTCGCCTTGGCGAAGGCCGGAAAGACCGTCTCGGGCGCGGAGCCCGCGGTGAATCCGGCGCTCTTGCCGGCCAGGTCCTTGGCCGAGGCGATGCCGGAGTCACCGCGGGTGAAGACTGCCAGCGGCGACTTCTGCACCATGCCCCCGACCATCCGAACCGGCATTCTCTTGCCCGCGGCCTGCACCATCGCGCCCGCGTCGGCGTAGCCGATGTCGTCGGAGCCATTGGCCACGGTCTGCAGCGTGGTGGCCGATCCCGTGCCGGCGTTCAGCGTGACGTTCAGCCCGTGCTTCTCGTAGATGCCCTGCTCGACTCCCGCGACCAGGGGCAGGACGGCACCGGTGAAGAAGACGTCGGTGCGGACGTTGAGCTTCGTCCTGCCCGAGGCGTCGGTCTCGGCCTTTGAACCCGCGCACGCGGAGAGGACGAGCGCCGCCGTCAGCGTCATCGCGACGGCCGGGAGGATACGGCGGCTCCGGCGCCCCTTGCGGAGAGCGGCGAAAGGTGTGTGCATCGTGACCTCATATGACTGTGGCTCGGAAGACTCGCAGGCAGGAGGGATCCGAGGGGACCTACGCCGGGGGTGGCGCAGCGCCAAGTTACTTGCGGGCAAGTATCTGGGACTTAAATTGCTTGTGTCAAGGTATCTTGGATCGCTATCATCTCGATGGATCCATGGATCCGCCTCTCTCACACCACGGACGGTGCAATGGACACGGTCGGGAAGGCCCTGGACGACTGGCGTCGCGAGCGTCCAGACCTCGATCCCTCACCGATGGGCGTGTTCGCCCGGCTGCGCAATGCCGGGGACATGGCGCGCCAGGAACTCGAGGCGTTTCTCGCGCCCTTCGACCTGACCCCCAGGTCCTTCGACGTGCTGGCCAACCTGCGCCGCGGCGGCCCGCCCTACCGCAAGACACCGTCTGAGCTGGCCGAGTCGTCGCTGCTGTCCAGCGGCGCGATGACCGGACGGCTGGACGCACTGGAGCGCCAGGGCCTCATCACGCGCAGCCCGCACCCGAGCGACCGCCGGGTGATGTTCGCCGAGCTCACGCAGGCCGGCGTCGACCTCATCGACGATGTCTTCGCCCAGCACCTCGACAAGGAGGAGACGATGCTGGCGGCGCTGACCCCGAATCAGCGCGCGCAGATCATCGACAGCCTGATCCTCCTGCAGAGCTCCATCGAGGCCGCGATCGCCGAGCGCGAGGTCGTCCCGCCCCGCACAGGCGGCCGCCGCCGCGCCGCCCGTGTCCCCCGCTAGCTGTACTTAGCCAGAGGTCTGCTGGTCCAGCGTGTCCGCGACCAGGGACGCCAGGTCGCGCACGTGGCCGAGGAACTGGGTGTTTCCCGGCCGTGCGCGCACCGGTGGGCGCGCCGCTACGACACCGAAGGCCCGGCCGGCCTGCACGCCTGGTCCCCACGCCCGTTCCTGCGACGAGCCGCCGCGTTCTTCGCCGCCCGCGAGATCCCCCGGATCGAACCGGTCCTGACCGACAAGGCCTGGTGCTACCGCCACAGCCGCGACTTCGCCGCGGCCCTGACCGACCTGGGCGCCCGCCACGAACTCATCCGCCCGCACTGCTCCTGGCAGAACGGCAAGGTCGAACGATTCAACCGCACCCTGGCCGCCGAATGGGCCTACCGGCAGATGCACAGCTAGCGGCGGTTAGCCGGCCCAGGAGTGCGGTTCCTCTGTCATTCCCCAATAAATGCTTTTCTGGCGCATGTAGGCGGCGATGCCCTCGCGGCCCTTCTCGCGTCCGATACCGCTCTCCTTCATGCCGCCGAACGGCGTGGAGATGCTGAACTGCTTGTAGGTGTTGATCCAGACCGTCCCCGCGTCCATCCGCCGCGCGATCCGCCAGGCCCGCCGGTAGTCGCGGGTCCAAATCCCGCACGCCAGCCCATACACCGAGTCGTTGGCCTGCGCGACCAGGTCGTCCTCGTCCTCGAACGGCAGCGCGACGAGTACCGGGCCGAAAATCTCCTCCTGGCAGGTGGCCGAGTCGTTGGGGAGACGATCGAGGATCGTCGGCAGGTAGTACGCGCCCGTCTCGTACTCCTCGCCCTCCGGAACGCCTCCGCCGCACAGCACGCGTGCGCCCTCGCCCCGCGCCCGGTCCACCATCGCGGCGACGCGATCACGGTGGACGTGCGACACCAGCGGCGCGACCTGCGTCGCGGGATCGGCACCGGGGCCGATGCGCAGCTTGCGGGTGCGCTCGACAAGTTCGTCCAAGAACTGCTCGTACACGGAGCCGTGGATGAAGACGCGCGAGCCGGCGATGCAGCTCTGCCCGGATGAGGAGAAGATCCCGAACAAAAGCCCGGCGAGGGTTTGGTCCAGATCGGCGTCCGGGAACACGATCGTCGGGGACTTGCCGCCCAGTTCCAACGACACCGGCATGATCTTCTGCGCCGCGACCGCGCCGATGGCCCGTCCGGTCGCAGTGCCGCCGGTGAAGGACACCTTGCCGATGCCGGGGTGCCGGACGATCGCGTCGCCCGTCACGCCGCCCGGCCCCGGCAGCACCGACAGCAGCCCGGACGGCAGCCCGGAGTCGGTGATGACGCGGGCCAGGGCCAGCGACACCAGCGGCGTCCACTCGGCCGGCTTGAGCACGACCGCATTGCCCGCAGCCAGCGCAGGGGCGATCTTCTGTGCGTCGCTGGCGATCGGCGAGTTCCACGGGGTGATCGCGCCGACGACGCCGATCGGCTCGTGCACGCTCATCGTCACGTACGGGCCGCGCGGAACCGTGAGGGTCTCGTCCATCGTCTCCAGGACGGACGCGAAGTAGCGGAACGTCCCCTGCGCGCTGGCGACGAGCGCCCGTGTCTCGTTGATGGACTTACCGGTGTCGCAAGTCTGCAGAGCGGCCAGGTCCTCGGCGGATGCGGCGATGCTGTCGGCGATCCGGGTCAGGTGCCGGGCGCGCTCATGCGGAAGCAGATCCCGCCAGGACGGATCGGCCGCCACCGCAGCGCCCGCCCGGACCGCCTCGTCGACATCGGCGGGGTCGGCGCCGTGGACGCGCGCGATCACAGAGCCGTTCAGGGGGCTGAGCGACTCGACGACCGCGCCCGACCCGCGCCGCCAGACCCCGCCCACCAGGATCTCGTCCGCCATACCAGGGCCTCCGTCCACAAATACCTTGGACCTAAGATATTAGCCAACCAAAGCAGCAGAGTGGGCGGCGCGGGGCCCAGCCGCCGCGCGGGCTCAGGCGCTCAGCGCGGCCTGGC
Source organism: Actinomadura sp. WAC 06369 (assembly GCF_003947565.1). Lineage (NCBI taxonomy): Bacteria > Bacillati > Actinomycetota > Actinomycetes > Streptosporangiales > Thermomonosporaceae > Actinomadura > Actinomadura sp. WAC 06369. The sequence continues at coordinate 27,771 of NZ_QHJN01000049.1, forward strand.
CGAGCCGGCCAACGCGACCACCGTCGAGCAGGCCGTCATCTACACATTGCGGCTGCTGGCCGGGCGTATCTTGCGGCTCAAAGCCGAGGCCTGCGAGCTGCACAAGCGACTCAAGGCGCTGACCAGCCAGCACCACCCCCGACCTGCTGGAGCTGCCCGGCGTTGGACCCGCCCCGTCCGAGAATCACAAGCATCACGGCCGCTGCTCGACGTCCCTATAGGTCCCTTGCCTCAGGTCGCCCAGCCCGCCGGCCGTGGCAGGTCCGTACTGCGGACGGTCGGCGGGCCGGTAAACCTGGATCGTCACTCCCTCCGGGGTGGCCCGCGATTCGACCAGTTCCAGTGCCGTGTCCGGGTCGGCGGCGGGGAACAGCCGCGTGCCCTGGCCGACGACCACCGGGACGGTGAGCAGGGTGATCTCATCGACCAGCCGGTTGTGATGCAGCCACCGGACCAAGGCGCCGCTGCCGTGCACCTGAAGCACGCCCTCCGACTTGGCTTTCAGCTCGCCGATGGCCGCTGCGACGTCACCGGACAGCACAGTGGTGCCGGCCCACCGCGGTTCGGTGAGCGTGGGCGAGGCCACGTACTTGGGCCGCGTGTTCAACGCCTCCTCGATGGGGTTGACGCTCGGATCCGGCACCGCTCCCAGTAGTCGGCGAAGAGCTCGTAGGTCCGCCGGCCGAACAGGAACGCGTCGGCGCGCTGGTGGACCTGGCCCAGAAACGCCTCGGCCTCGCCGGTGAACAGCGGCATGGCCCGTCCGCCGCGCCAAGTCCCTGCATCACTCCGTCGACGGTGACCCACGTGGTGGTCGTCAACTTCACGATCGCCCCTTCTGGGAGGGTGTCGTTCCTTCCGCACCTATCGACCGCTTCGGCGTCCGAAACTCATCGATGGGTTAACCCGAAACTCGGGAGGCTCAGGGAGCACTGAGGCTTCTCGTCACCGTCACCGCTCGGCGACGTCGAGAATCCGCGCGACCAGCACGCCCCACCAAGCAAGGGCGTGGTTCCCGACATCGCCGCACGGCAGCGGGAAGGGGAGCCGTTTGGGCGGGTACATGTCCGTCGTGGCCGGCAGCACGAGCAGGGGCTCAGGAACGCTGTTGCCGGGGGCTGGGCCACTGGCTGAGCCGGGCGGATGGCCAGCGTGCAACTCGGTCTTGGGCTGCTGCAAGCTCCTGATGCCAGCCGCGGGCCGGAACATCGACCTGGCGTTGTCGGTCAGGACCCGCTCGATGCTCGCGATACCGCGGGCGGCGAAGGAGGCAGCCGCCCGGCGCACACTGGTGACGGCGCCCTTCTCGTCGTTCAGAGCCTCGATGTAGGCGAGGCGGGTGTGGTCGTCGATGGCGGTGTGGACGAAGTCGTAGCCGATGCCGCGGCCGCGCACGGTCTTGCTGCGGCAGTGGATCCGCCAGCCGCCGCGGTCGGGGATCCGGCCGAGTATCTTGACGTCCAGGTGGGTCATCGCGCCAGGTCCGGGGTGTTCGTAGCGGCGAGGGCTCATGCGGGTGGCGCGGATCTGCCGTGACGCCCGCGTCGAACGGGTGCGCGGCAGGCGGCCCTGGCCGATGAGGCGCGGTCGGCCACCAGACCGCCGAGGACGCTGCCCCCCAGGTAGCCCAGCGCGAACGGCATCGTCGCCAGGGCGGCGGCGGGGTTGCTGTAGTGGTACACCTCGGTCAGGAGGATCACTGCGAAGCTCTGCATGACCAGCTGGCCGGTGAGCAGCCGCTGCCCGAGGAACTCCTGGAACGTGCGGATGCCCAGGAGCCCGCGCACCCGCGCCTAGGTGATCGGTGTCCGCTGGCGTGGCTGGGCGGCCTCGGCGGCGCCCACACCAGGGTCCCGGAAGAACAGCGCGGCCAGGAGGCCGAACAGCAGTTGCATCCCGCCCGCCACGAAGAAGCCATAGCGCCAGCCGTTCTCGACGCGGGAGAGATGCCCGATCAGCAGGCCGAAGACGGCGACGAACAGAGAGACGATCCCGTAGAGCGCGCCGACGGCCCGCCCCCGGGCACGGTCGTCGAACAGGTCGGCCACCATGCCGTTGACCAGTGGGTCCGCGCCGCTGACCCCGGCCGCGGTGATGACGAACAAGATCACCAGTTGGACCTGGTTCTGTGCCAGCCCGGTGGCCGCCCTCCACGATCCCTACACGCCCGAGCAGAGCACCAGGGCCCGCTTGCGGCCCGATGTGGTCGGCGACCAGCGCCCACAGCGGGCCGGAGATCACGCCGGTCGGCTTGCTCAGCCCGATCAGCATGCCGAGCGTCGACAGCGGCAGGGCCAGCGCGGCGCGCATCGTGGGGAACACCACGGAGGCCACGCTGGTCTCGCCATTGTCGGTGCTGATCAGGCCGCTCAGCAGCAGGAGCTGCCGCCATCCGCGGCGCCGCGCGACAGGCTCTGCGGGGGTGCCGCGCCGGTTGGCAGGGCCCCGGTGGACATGTCGCGCCTCCTCGGCTGCGGGGTGGGAAGTCGAAGGTCCGAGAGGGTGGGCGGGCCTGCGGAACGGGTCAGTGCCGCCGGGCGGGTTCGTCGGCCATGCGTTCGAACGCTTTGCCCCACCGCTCGATGAAGTGGGCCGTGGGGCGGGGCTCGGGGGGATGCCAGGACACCGGAGCGCTGAGGCCGGCGAGCCGTTCCTCCAGGTCTTCGGCGAGGTGGGCGCGGTCGGTGCGCCGCAGGTGGGCCGCGTATTCGGCCGGGTCGCTGTAGTAGACGGGGCCGGTCTGCAGGGTGGTGAGCATCGGGTCGGGCAGGCTGCCGGGGCGACCGGCGTGTTCGTGCCACCATTCGGCCAGGTGTGACCGCATCCGCGCGGTCAGGTCCGGTTCGTCTTCGAGCAGGTTCCGGGTGAGGTGGGGGTCGGCGGTGACGTCGAACAACTGCTCCCATTCGGCGCGGAACGAGCCGGGGTGGTAGGTGCGGATGTAGAGGTGGTCACGGGTCCGGACGGCGCGCTGGTAGGTGTGCGCGCCGTGTCCCAGCACCAGGTAGGACCGGGACTCCAGCTCCTCTCCGCGCAGCGCCGGTGCGAACGATTCGCCCTGCCAGCCCGGCGGCGCGGCCAGACCGAGCAGATCACAGAGGGTCGGGGCGAGGTCGATGTTGTAGAGCAGCGCGTCGTTGCGGCGGGCCTCGTCCGGCAGGTCGTCGGTGAGGCCGGGCCAGTAGACGATCAGCGGGACGCGCTGGACCGGCTCGGTGGCCAGACCGTGCTCGGCGTACATGCCGTGCTCGCCGAGCGCCTCGCCGTGGTCGGCGCTGACGATCACCGCCGTCTCGTCGGCGATGCCCAGCTCGTCCAGGGTCGCCATGAGCCGCCCGAAGTGGTGGTCCCAGTAGGCGATCGCGCCGTCGAACCCGTTGATCAGGTGCTCGTAGTCGGCGCGGTCGCGGATGGCGTCGGGCATGTTGTGCGGGACGGGCGACGTGCCTTGGCCGAGAAGCGTGTAGTTCAGGTCGAGGGCGCTGCGCGGGCCGTAGACGTGGTCGATGTGGGACCGGATCGTCGCGTCGTCGGGCCAGGAGGCGACCGGGGCTGAGGCCGCCATCCGGTCGGTCCATTCGGGCGGCTGGGTGTAGTCGGTGTGCGGCTCCCAGTAAGTGAGGTGGAGGTACCAGTCCTCCTCGAGGGCGTGCCTGCGGATCCAGTCGATCGCCGCGCGGTTGACATCGTGCGCCTCCTCGTCCCCGGTGCTCGCGGTGGCGCGGACGCTCTCCCGGAAGTTCCCGAGGAAGTGGTAGGCGCGGTGGCGCTCGGCGAACACCGACACCGCGGCGGTGTAGTGGCCGCCCATCTGGAGCCGCTGCCCCAGCAGGGGGCAGTCGGGATCGGGGCCGTGCCCGGCGTCCAGCCGGAACCGGGCGGCGGCGCCGAAGTGGCCGATCACCCCGTTGGTGATGCCGAACCGGCCGCTGGTCAGGGCCGTCCGGGACGGCAGGCACGGGGAGTCGGAGCAGTAGTAGCGGTCGAAGACCACCGACCGGTCGGCCAGCGCCTGGAGGTGGGGCGTGGTGGGGCGGTGGTAGCCGTAGGGAGTGGTGTGATCGGCCCGGAGGGTGTCGACGTCCACGTAGATGATGCGCATGCGGAACTCTCAAACGTTCGTGGGCATTGCTGAGCAGCGCCGACGGCGCCGTGCCGGTGGATACGGGCGGTGGCGGGTCAGGTGCGGTCGCGGGCGGCTTCGAGGCGGTGCAAGGTCAGCCGGAGCCAGGCGATGTAGGACGCCGTGGACGCGTAGCCGTGCTCGTGGGCGAGCGTGTGCACCTCCCACGCCCAGCCGGCGTCCAGCTCGGGGATCTGCGGTTCGATGTCCCGGCGGTGCTCCAGGACGGCCGACCGCCCGTCGTGCTCCAGCCGGTACTCCAGCTCGGTGCGCACGACCGCGATGGCGATCTCCGGATCGAGCTGGCCGCCGAACACGAAACGCAACTTGAAGTCGGGATCCATGGGGCGAGGGGACGGCTCGTAGGGGGACCGGGCCCACTCCAGCAGCGCCCGGCGGCCCGCCCCGGTGAGCGAGTACACCTTGGCGTCCGGCCGCCCGGAACGCGGATCCACCTCGAACTCGACCCAGCCGCGCTCCACCAGCGCACCGAGCCGGCGGTAGATCTGCGGGAGCTGCACGCCGTAGCCGAGGTACCGGCCCCGGCCCTCCATCCAGCGGCGCAGGTCATACCCGGACACCCGGCGCAGCGCCAGCATGCCCAAGATCACGTAGTCGAGCTGCATACCCCTCATTCCTATGTTCCTTGGAACTTAGCAGTGACAATGGCGTCAGCCCCGGCCGGTGTCAAGGTCCCAGGCGCAGCGGAATCCGGTGTTGCCGACCGAGGCGTCCCGGTCGTTGGCCGTGCGCGCCGCACCCCTCCAGCCCTCCTCGGGCGGCGTACTCCCACTCGGCTTCGCCGGGCAGCCGCGCCCCCGCCCACCGGCAGAACGCCTCGGCGTCGTACCAGGACACGTGCACGACCGGGCGGTGACCGTATAGGCGTCGGTACGGAACGGCTCGACGCGCACCCGGCGCACCGGCCCCTCCCCGTCCTCGGGGAACCCTTCGCGGCCATCGGTCCCCATCAGGAACTCCCCGCCGGGCAGGACGACCGCCGCGTCCAGGCCGGACACAGGGCCCGGCGACCGCTTCGCGGTCGGCAGGCAGCAGGCGCCCGTTTCGGGACCACTCATCAGTCGCTTCTTACGAAAATCGGCCTCTATGTTCTAACGTACACAGAGACCGCGACCGAGGGCACGCGATGAAGGCCATCATGGTGATGTTCGACGATATCGACCGCCGGGACCTGCCGCCGTACGGGGCGATCGGTGTGCACGCGCCCGGCTTTTCCCCGGCTGGCCGCGCGCACCGTCACCTTCGACAACTGCTACGCCGGTAGCGTGCCGTGCTGCCCGCCCGCCGGAGCTGCATACGGGGCGTACAACTCCCTGCACCGGGGATGGGGGCCGCTGGAGCCGTTCGACGACTCGATGCCCCAGATGCTCACCGAGAACCGCGTCTACACCCACCTGGTCACCGACCATCGGCACTACTGGGAGGACGGCGGGGCCACCCACCACGGCCGCTACCGCACCTTCGAGTTCTTCCGAGGGCAGGAAGGCGACGGAGCGTCGCCGACCCCCTGATCTCCGAGAGCCTGCGGGTACTCCGTCCTCCAGACGCTCGGGCAGGTCGAGCACGTCCGCAATGAGTACGAGGCGCTGCTTGAGGTGGTGCTTCATGGGCGCCGGTCGAGACACCCGGCGAGGACCGGGGCCCGCGCCCCGGACGACCTCGGCTGGTGGCGTCGGTGTTGTGGATCGGGCGCTGCGCGCTCACCGCGCTGCCGGATCGGCCGTTACTCGAAGGCTAGGGCTGGTTATGGGTGATGGAGGATGTGGTCTTTTTGTAATGGCGCATGAGACGGCCACTGGTGGGATGTGGGGCCTCGTGGTCGAAGGCGAAGCCGCAGGAAGTGATCAGCTCATGGTAGGCGGCTGCTCCGGGAAGGGACGCTTCGAAACTGATGACGGCTCCGGCCAGATCCGGATCTTGAGCGAAGGGCTCTCTAAGGGCGCCGATCGCTTCCTGCATGTAGTTGCCGAGCCAGTGGCGGCGAATGATGGCGACAGTACCCTCGGGTTTCTGGTTCTCGTCGGGCATAAACCCGAAGAAACCGATGACTGGGCCGCCGTCCTTGATCTCGAGGGTGTATGCAGTATAGCCGTGGGTGTGCAGGGATTCCATCCTCTGATCATGGAAGCACTGAATGCGCTCTTGAGTCCAGACCTTCCGAGTTCCCATGTGTTCCAGTGCGATGGGGTCGGTATACAACTCGTTCAGGGCTTCCAAGTCGCGGTCGGCTGGTGCGCGGATAATGAGCCGTTTCGTGAAGATGGGCAGGTCGAGCGCCATGGAACCGCCTCCTTTGGTCAGGGGATTTGGACGACCTGGACGGCGTAGCTGAGCCCGGCGCCGAATCCTGCGAGGAGCACGAATTGGCCGGAGCGCAGTTGTTCCCGGTCTCTGAGCCAGGAGAGGGCGAGCGGGATGGACGCGCTGGAGGAGTTGCCCAGTTCGGTGATGGTGGTGGCTACCACCAGGTCTTCGCGGAACGGCAGGCGTGCGGTGAGCGCTTCGATGATGCGCAGGTTGGCCTGGTGCGGAACGAAGGCGTCGATCTGATGGAACCGCACGCCCGCAGCCTCCAGCGCCTGTTCGATCACCGGCGGCAGGTTCTTGGCGACCCACTTGAACAGGGCGGGGCCCATCATGTTCCAACTCAACCGTTGTGGTACGGCCGACGACCTCGCGGATGGCCAACTGGCGCCCTGCTGGAGATAATCCCGGCGTTCCCCGTCGCTGCCCCATATCATCGGCCCGATTCCGCCGGTACCGCTGGGGGCCACCACCACGGCGCCGGCGCCGTCCCCCGAGAGGAAGGCCACCTTTCTATCAGTGGGATCGGTGACGTCGCTGAGCCGCTCGGTGGAGACGACCAGAACGTGATGGGCGGCCCCGGCGCTGATGAGCGAGTCGGCCATGCCGACGGCGTGGGTGAAGCCCGAGCACGCGGCATTGAGATCAAAGGCGGCCGGATTGCGCAGCTCGAGACGTGCGGCGATCTCCGGGCCTAGGGCGGGAAACTGATTCAGGTAGGTGGAGGTGGTGGTGATCACGCAATCAATGCGCTCGGGGGCAATGCCGGAATCGGTGATGGCGTCGCGGGCGGCGGCCTCGCCCATCACGGCCAAGGTCTCCTTGTCGTCGGCCCACCGGCGCTCCAGAATCCCTGACCTTTCGACGATCCAGGCGCTATCGGTGTCGATGCCCTGGCAGATTTCGTCGTTGGTCAGCACCAGAGAAGGCTGGTAGGCCCCGAGGCCGGTGAGCGCGTTGCCCGACAGGTTCGGGCAGCTCATGCGAGCCTCCGTCCGGCCTTGCCGTGCAGGCCGTTGCCCGTCGGCCGGACGTGGCCGAGGCGAACCTGAGAGATACCGATGATGCGCATGCTGTCGAAGTCCTCCGGATGGGAGCCATGCATGGTCTGCCGGCCTGCGGACGCGGCGACGGGTACGGACGGGCGGCTGGCCCGCTCGCGTTTCTGGCGGGCTGTCAAACTCGGTCGGGGGAGGTACTCGACACCGTTTGCGCCAATTCAGCCAAAGTGGCGCTGGGGTTCATGGCGTCGTCATCCAGATTGATGCCGTAGTGCTGCTCGATTCGAAGGACGAGTTCGACCATCGACATGGAATTTATGCCCAGTTCTCCGATAACGGCATGAGGGGAGAGATCTGTCGGGTTTGTCTCAGCAAATTTGGCGACCATCGCCGTGACGTCTCGCAGCGTTTCGCTCATGACTCGCCTCCTTGGAACGATGTGGTGTGAGCAAGCACACGATGCGAGGGAAACGTGCAACCCGCCACGGGAGCTGCGCGTTCAGATGCTTCCCGCGTCGGCGCGCCGGCGATATGAGCGATGCCGTTCCACCTCACGAGTCTCACCTACCCGATAGGCACTCTTGACAATTAGGCATCACTTAGAATAAGTGCATGGACGACGACATTGCTACCATCGCCGGTCTCATCCGCCGCCATTCGCTCGAAGATCTCCGGTGACCTCCTGTATAAGGAATCCCGACGCGCCTTCCATTGGGTGTTAGCAATGGCCACTTAAGGCGCCGGGGGTGCCAGGTCGCCGCCGGATATCGGTATCGGCTGACACAATGCCGCGCCATGAGCAAGAGGGAGGGCGCCCCGCTTGCCGGGCTGGACGACGCCACCGTCCTGTCATCGGAGGCCAGTGCAGCGATCGGCGTCCTCGAGGACGCCCATACGGTCCGAGCGGACGGCGTGCGGGTACATCGCTGACGCATCGAGAACGCCACTGTGGCGGTGCCCCGTGCGGAGCAGTGGGGAAACCGGTCGATGTGCAGGTAGACCGTCGCCCGATCGAGCCACATCCCCGAAGCCGGGATCCGACGTCGACACCTGCGCTTCACGGTCATCGGGGCCCGTCGAGCACCACCGCGCCGCGGACGCTGCGCGGGTCTCGCGCGTCTACCCACGTGAGCCCGTCCCGGTCCAGCGCCGGTCGATTCGTCCTTTCCTCGGTTCCGTCCGGGCGCGTCATCGGGCGGCCCTGTTCGAGTGCGGCAGCGATCTCGGTCAGCCAGTCCGGCAAGGGCCACCCGTTCGGGGAAGGGTAGGGGGCGTCCCCCGCATCGACCGCCCAGCCGCCGAGGTTGCCGTAGGAGGGCTCGCCCTTGCGCGCGTCGACGTACCAGCCGTACCAGGTGTCCCCGGGCCTGCGGGCGAACGGCAGAATGCCCGCCTCCCGCTCCCACTCGTCGGTATGCGTCCGATACTCACGGACCAGCCCGTCGAGCGGCAGCATCGTCCAGCCGTTCGGAAGGATCCCGGCGACGTGCACAGCGTCGGGCGTCCGGTCTTCGTCCACACCGTCATGGATGCGGTACCAAGCCGCCAGCGTCGCGGGAAACTCCACCCCTATGGCCGCCGCCGCCGCGCCGATGTCGGCTTCACCGGCCGGCGGGCGCAGCAATGCGGCCGAAGCCGGTGCGTGAACGCGCAGCCAGGCTTCCACCCGGTCCCAGGCTGCGATCAGCCGCTCGACACCGCCAATATCACTACCCATATACCCACATTACAAATGACCGGCGACATGAAGACCTCAATATCCGAATCGCTCGCCTTTGGAGCCAATGAGCGAAGCTTTCGTTGAGCGAAGTTCTCGATCTATTCGCTTTGGTCGTCGAGCGAGAGTCATTGCTCGACAATATGGCACAGCGAGACCGCTGCATGGCGAAGGTGATACGGACGGGGGGCACCTTTAGGACCCGAGCCCGCTTCCGAATAATCGTCCCGGTGCTTGAGGCCCGATCGTCGAAAGTTTCCCTGAGTCGGTATCAGGACAGCAGCCCACTTTTGGGTGCCTCCCCGGTGGCACGCTTGTGCCCTTCAACGGTGTTGTCGGAGCACAGCCAGATGGTGAGCGGCCATGCGGTGCTCGGCTCCGGCGCCGCTGCTGCGACCGGCCTCTCGGCCGTGCGGTGGGAACGGTGTGTGGCACATGTGCCGGGTGACCCATGGCAATTACCCGATCCTCGTTCACCAATGAAGAACCGCCATTCAGCGCGCTTGCCGGTTGACGGGGACCCGCTTGGCTGCAGACTGTCACTCCGCGTTAACGGGAACGCGGCTGATGGGACGGGTCCGAAGCCAGTACGAGCGGGCGGCGGCGGTCAGCGCGACCCCGTACACGGCGATCGCGGCCATGCCGATCCAGGCGACCAGCAGTGCGTCATCGGCGGTGTGGAAGTCCCCGCGCGGCATCGGCAGAACACCGGCCGTGGCCAGGGCCGAGTAGCCGGCCCCCAGCACCCCGTACGGAGCGAGGGTTGCGGCGCCGACCAGGGCCGGGGTCAGGGGGAGCCAGCGCGGGACGCGGCGGCCGCGCAGGAACGGCGTCCAGTGCGGGAAGACCTGCCCCCACGGCCGCACCAGAGCCCAGAGCAGGACGACGCCGAGTGCGGCCAGGAGCGCGGTGCCGTCCAAGCCCCAGGATTCCAGGGTGAGCCAGACCCCCGAAGCGCCGTTGCGCTCGGAGATCGCCAGCATCTCCGCGCCGGTCATCCCCGCGAATGTGCCGCCGGACGCCCAGACCAGCTTCATCACCACGTAAGGGAGGAAGGCCACCGTCCCCGCGCAGGCTGCCAGGTGAACCGGGCGAGAGGCGGCCGAGGGCGAGAGGCGGGCCGGTTCGCCGACCGTCGCGGTGAACGGACCGCGGTCGGAGCGGGCGGTGGCCGCGAGCAGGACCACCCCGGCCGCCGACAGCGCATGGTTGGCTGCGGCCGCCCAGCTGTCCACCGCCTGGCCGAACATCAGCGTGATGACGTCCATCAGCAGGCTGAACGCGCCGATCGCCGCCAGCCCGCAGACCGCCCACAGCAGCGCCCGCAGCATGGGCCGCAGCCCGTATCGCGCCACCGCACCACTGGCCAGCGCCGCCAGCGCCCCCACCGCCGCCACCGCCCACCCCATCGCGGCAGGCCCCGGGTCGCCGCCCAGGTAGAGCAACGGGGTCTCACTGAGCGCGCCTGCCAGCCCGAAGCCGGCGAACGCCACCCCCCACACCATCGTCGCCCGGCCCGCCCATCGTGGCCACCGCCGCCACCACGCGTGCCAAGGCGCCCTCATCGTCGGTCCGACACCAGTCATGCTCCGAACATCGCGTGACTGTGACGGCATGGCCTCGCCCATCAGGGCGATCTGTCTCCCCCTACCGAGTGAATGGCCTGCTGAAGCTCAGGAAGATTTCGCAGTGTGTGATGCCGCCTCAACTGGCCATCCGCGGAATTTGGCACTGGGTATCCAGTCGCCGAACGTGGCGGTGGACCATCTCTTCGGCGAACTCGCGGACCCGCTCGCGTCGGACGGCAAGCTGCGGGCCGGCGTCGCAGAGGCTGTCGAGGCGGTGCCGGGCTTCGAGGTCCAGGCGGGGTTGCTCAAGAACCAGGCGGTGGCCTGGCGAACGGTCGGTGGCCGCGGGGCGGTCGGTGCAGGCAGCCCGGCCCGCCAGGGTCGAAGGCATTGCCGGACATGGTGACGGCGCCGGGATAGCCGGGGGTGGTTAGTTCGTCACTCCTGCTCTCTACTGCGCGCCGAACCGGCCGTAGTCGTCAGCCAGCGGCGGACGTCGGCCAGCGCGGTGCCGTTGCTGTCGGCGTCGATGCCGGTGGCCAGGTCGGCGATGGTGATGGCGGACAGGGCAGCGGACCAGGCGTCCTGGGCGGCCGCCATGGCACGGGCGATCGCACACGGTTGCGAGCATTGATCGGCAGGGACGGCCAGTGGCCCGTTCTGCCGGATCTCGGTGCAGCGGTAGGCGGGCTCGGTTCCGTCGATGGCCTGGACGACTTCCAGGACGGTGATCGCGGACGCGGGTCGGGTGAGGGTGTAGCCACCGACCTGTCCCGCGGTGGAGTGCACGATGCCCGCTCGGGACAGCCCCTGCAGGTGCTTGGCCAGGTAGGCGCGAGGGATGCCGTGCAGCTCCGCGAGTCGCGCCGCCGGCACCGGCTCCCCGGCCTGACTGAGCGTGACACAGCCGTGGAGCGCCCATTCGACCCCGTTGGACAGCTTCATGCTGCCATCCTACCGATCTCGGACAAAGCTTGTCCGCGTTGTGATATATCTCGGATACCGATTGTCCGAGATCAACTGGAGCGGGCGTGACACAGACTCAGGAACCGGACGTCCAGGTGCGGACGGCCCTCGGCATGGCGGCCATCGCGCTGTTCGTCGCGGCGGCCAATCTCCGGCCGGCGATCGCCGCGGTGTCTCCGCTGGTGGACCGCATCCGAACGGATGTGAGCCTGTCGGCCACAGGAGTGGCGCTGCTGACGACCATCCCGACGCTGGCGATGGGGGTCTGCGCGCCCTTGGCGGCCGTGGTCGGCCGCAGGTTCGGGCTTCACGGCGGAGTCATGCTGGGGCTCGGCATCATCGCGGTCGCGACGGCGGCTCGCGGTTTCGGTGACTCGACGGTGCTGCAGATGAGCTGCGCCGCCGTCGTCGGGGCCGGCATCGCGATCGCGCAGACGCTGCTGCCTGCCGTGGTCAAGATGCGGTTCGCCGGGCGGGCCGGGCTGGTCACCGGTATCTACACCGCCGGTCTCGGCCTGGGCGGCGCGGTCGCCGCAGGTGTCAGTGCGCCGCTGGCCGACGCCCTCGGCTCCTGGCCCGGCGCGCTGGCGTCCTGGGCCGTGCTCGCGCTCGCGGGCATGGTGATGTGGAGGGCCGCCAAGGGCGCACTCGCCCTGGACGGTGTCGCAGACACGGCCGGGCCGACCACGAGCGGGCTGCCGTGGCGCAGCGGCGCGGCTTGGCGCGTCACGGCCCTGTCCGCCGGAAACTCCGCGCTCTACTACTGCGAACTGGCCTGGGTGGCGCCGCTGCTCCACGATGACGGGGGGCACAGCGAGACCGTCGCCGGCGCGCTGCTGACCGGGATGATCTCCATCCAGGTCGTCGCGATGCTGGCCGTCCCGGCCTTGCTGGGCGAACGGACGGACAAGCGCCTCGGGTTGGCGCTGACCACGGCGATGACCGCCATCGGCTTCGCGGGGTTGGCGGCCGTTCCGGGGACCGCGACCTGGGTGTGGATCCTGGCTCTGGGCATCGGCCACGGCGGTCTGTTCACGCTCGTGTTGACGCTGCCGGTGGTGATCGGCCGTGATGCGGCCGAGGCGGGGCGAATCAGCGCGATGGCTTTCTTCGTCGGCTACGCCTGTGCCGCGCTGGCCCCCGTGCTGATCGGCTTCCTGCGCGACAGCCTCGGCGATTTCCACCTGGCGTTCGGCCTCCTGGCCGTGCTGGCCGCGCTGATGCTGTCGGCCATCGCACCGCGCTTCCCGAAGCATTCCTAGGGCCACGCGTTTTCCGGACGACTTCTGGACTGGAACCTCTTCGCGGTGATATGTGGCCGCGAACGCGGGAGTGCCACCGGCCACGAGGCAACAGCGAAACTTGTCCGCGTTCTCCACCAGCCCGGAGATGCTGGGCCTGCTTCGCTTCCGCGTCGGTCTCGGCCTCGGCGGCGGCGTGTCCACCGCCGTCAGTTGAACAACGCGGTGATGTACAGCGGCTACTACTTCGGCGGCATCCTCACCGCGCTGGCAGGTCTGCTCCTGCTGCCGCACGTGGACTTCCGGGTCTTGTACGCGCTCGGTGCGCTGCCCACGGTATTCCTGTCCACCTTCGCCTCATTGCACGACGAGGCCATGAAACACCGGACTTCCCCCTCGCCCGCCTAGATTTTCCTGCCGACTCCCCCGACGACGTCCATGGCCCGCGGGGCGTTGGGGTGGCCGAGTTCGGGGCGCCATAGCGGTACGGGAGCGACGCCCGGCTCGACCAGCTGCAAGCCTTCGAAGAAGCGGGCGATCTGCTCCGGGCTCCGCAACCGGTAGGGGACGGCACCGGTCTCGTCGTAGCCTTGCTGCGCCCGGTTGAATTCCTCGTTGGTGTCGGTGCCGTCGTTGAGGGCAAGGAAACTGCCCGAAGGCAGCGGGTCCAGAAGTTGCGACACGATCGTGCGGGCTTCGCCGTGGTCGGTGATATGGCCGAGGACGCCCATGAACAGCAGGCCGATCGGCTCGTCGAAGTCCAGCAGCCGACTGGCCTGCTCCAGGATCCGGTCGGGGTGGCGCATGTCGGCGTCGATGTAGTCGGTGGAGCCTTCCGGGGTCCCGACGAGGAGGGCATGGGCGTGGGCGAGGACGAGCGGATCGTTGTCGACGTAGACGACGCGGCATTCCCGCGCGAGGGTCTGGGCGACCTGGTGCGTGTTGTCCTCGGTGGGCAGGCCGGTGCCGACGTCGAGGAACTGCCGGACTCCCGCTTCGCCGACCAGGTATCGGATCGCGCGGCCGAGGAACGCCCGTTCCGTTTGCGCCAGGTCGAAAATTCCAGGGAAGAGGCGGGCGTAGTCGTCGCCCGCCTGCTGATCGACGGCGAAGTTGTCTTTGCCTCCGAGCCAATAGTTCCAGATGCGCGCCGAGTGCGGAACGCTGGTGTCGATCCCGCGCATGAGGTCCTTCTCGGCCGCTGCCAGGAAGTCTTCGTCGCTCGCCATGGTGATCTCCAGATCCGGGTCGCCTGCGCCGACCCTCCCATGACAGCAGATGCTCCGCCCTATGGCACGGGTCGGTGGCCTTCTGGCTGAGACCGGTCAGATGAGTTCACGCAGAAAGCGCACGCTTTCGCAGGGCGGTAGCGCCTCGACCAGGTAGGTGGAGAACACGGCAGCGAGATAGCTGACCTCGGGCTTGTGAGTGACATAAAACCCGTTGGTGCGATGTTCGAGGAACACCATGTCGTTGATATGGGAATCGGGGAACCTCATGATCGTGAGCGGACCGTCCTCCACGGCCCTGCTGGCCCTGTCGGCCGGTATCACCTGGATCGTGATGTTGCGCTGCTCCGCGAGCGTCAGGAGATGCCGCACCTGCGCCCGCAGCACCGGTCGGCTGCCCAGGTCCTCGCGGAGGACGTCTTCATGGAAGACGATCCAGAGCTTCGGTGCATCCGGGCGGTGCAGGATTTCCTGCCGGCACAGCCGCAGCTCCACTCTGCGCTGCAAGACTTCATCCGGGCAGTTCGGGAGGTCTGCGGCGATGGCGAGTCGAGCGTATTCGCCGGTTTGCAGCAGACTGGGTATGCGGCGCGGAGCATACGTTCTGATCTCTGCCAGTTCCGGCTCGGCTGTTACGTAGAGTTCGAACCAGTCCGGAACGACGTCTTGATAGGTTCGCCAGGGGGCGTGGTGACCGCGCCTTCGCAACTCGTCGATGAACTGATCGTCGACGTCTCGAACGTAGCGCCCACTCTGGACGCCCGGCACAGGCAACCCCGCAGGGAACCGAGGGACATTGAGGCCGGCTTCCCAGGCGTCTTCTGCCGCTTGCCATGAGTCCGCCGAGATGCCGGCGCCCGCGGGTCGTCCGTCCGCGACCCGACCGCCTTGCCCAGGTGCCACAGCCTCGACCGGCGGAGCGTCTATGCGCCGGTGACGATCTCGCAGTTCGTCCAGCGTGATCATGGCGCTCGTGTCCCGCCCCCTCTCCTCGGCCAACCGGTACAGCGTCGCCCACAGGGACTCGAGCAGTTCCCACCTGGGGACGCGCCCCGCGGGCTTCCTCCACAGGTCGTTGGCCGTTGAGCGCGGAACCCGCTCGACCTGGACGCCGCACACGCGATGTCCGGTTTCCTCGAGTTCCCTCGATTTCTGATCGATCGCTGTAAAAGACACCGCCCCCACTATGTCGCGATTGTAGGCCAACACCCGAATCACTTCGTTACGGCAATATATGCGACCTTTGTCCATATTGACCGTCCTTGTCGCGGATGTTGCGGACCGTTGAAACCGGCATGATGCCAGCTCCACCCGGAACGGAACGGTCACATGACACATTCACGGTCCCGGGCGCGTACTGCCAGGTCTATGCCGATAGCGCATCAGGCGGTCAACTGTCACGCCCTAGGAGCATCCCGGATGAATCCCGGATGTACGTGACGGTAACTCGCGTCCATCCGAGATCCATCCGGGGTCCGTCCGGAGTCGGGCATTCGCCGGCTCTCGCGGGCGGCGGGCAGGCAGCGTGGTTCTCGCCCTGCCCGACCCCATCGTGGAAGGCCGACCGTTGATCGACCACCGGACCGAACCGTCCGCGAACTCCTCCGGCGACGACCCTCGAATGGCCGACGACCGGACCGATGAAGACGCCTACCTGGCTCTCGCACTGGTCACAGTCTGGGCTCTACGCAGTGGACGGCCGCTGCCGGCCGTCCCCCTCGGCGAACTGACGACCGAGGAACTGGAGACCTTTTGGGCGGATGAGCAGATGCGTTGCGACAACGATTCTCACTATCCCTGCCCACACCATTGACGAGGGACCGCCTTACGCCCCTCCCCCGGCTTTCAGCAGGTCCCTCGAAACCTGTCGCACCCCAGACCCCACCGCACTGCATCGACCAAGCGAGTTCACACCATGAATACGACTCTCATCGGCCTCGACATTCCGAACTTCGGCGACGAGCGCCGCACCCGCGACGTCCAGCAGTTCCTGCGCGGCAGCATGTACGACGTCGTCGCCGACTCGCTCGCCATCACGGGGCTGCACTGGCACGAGTGCCACCACGAAGACCGCGGCGACGGCGCTTTGATCATCGCGCCGCCGACGGCGCACGCCTTCCACGTCCTCGACCCCCTGGCGCACCACCTCACCGCCCGCCTGCGCCGCGCCAACCGGATCACCAACGACGTCGCCCGGCTGCGGCTGCGCGTGGCCGTCCACAGCGGCGACGTCCATTTCGACACGCACGGAGTACTCGGCCACGCGGTGATGCGTCTCTTTCGGCTGCTGGACGCTCCGGCGTTCAAGCAGGCGATGAGCGCCGCCCCGGACTCCGACGTCGGCATGCTGGTCTCCGACGACCTCTACCGCGCCGCCGTGGCCGACGACGCCGTCGACCGGGACGCCTACCGCCCGCTGTACGTGACCTGCAAGGAGACCCGCAACGTCCGGGCGCACCTCTGGATGCCGCCCCGGCACGCCCGGTAGATCGCCGCGCGTCGCTGGTCCGGCAGTACTCGCTGTGCGGGGACCCCGCGCGGCGGAACCGTGGCGGATCGCCGTCCGGCGACGCTGCGGTATCTCGGCAGGTCGAGGAGGGCGTGCCGAATCTGGACGCCGTCCGCGCGTTCGGGGACGGGACGGCGACGGTGAGGCCGAGCGCCGAACGCGGCAGGTCGACGGCGACCAGGTGACCTCGTCGCGGGAGAGCCGGAACCGGCCGTGAGCTGGTTACCCCGGCGTCCGGGACCGGCCGTCGGGTTGCGGGTCGTTGCGAGTCATCTGATCGGTTGGTTGTAGATGAAGACCGACCCGTCGGCCATGACTTCCAGGCGGCTGGTGTCGCCGTCGACGGCCTCTTGCGCGGCCTTCCACACTCGCGGGTCGGGCTTGCGCACCGTCACAGGTCCCGAGCGGGCGGCTGCGGAACGCCGGGGCGGGGACGGCTTTTCGGCCGGTGCGGATCGCCCGGTGCGCCGGGCGGGCTCGGAGTCGACGTTCTCGTCGCCGAAGCCGGCCCGGAGAAGGTCGTACAGGTCGGGCTTGGACTTGCGGGTCATTGTTCTCCCTGGGGTACCGGTCAAGCTGGCGAGGCGCACGCATGGACGGGCCGCTGTCAGGAACCGTCTCACGGGTTGCTCCTCTCGTCACGATCATGGACCGTGACACGGCCTGATGCCGAATGGGCGCCCGGCTCGAACGGGTCGGCTGCGTCCAGGGCCGTGGTCCAGGCCGAGGATGCGGCGCGGGGCGCGGACCAGGAGTTGAGCGGAGCGACCCGGCTTGCTCGGCCGGTGCCCGGATCCGGGCGTGAGAGCAGTTGCCCCCTTCGAGGGCTACTCCCGCCGACCGGATGAGGGACGCGGACCATGCCGCCGGCGCCCCGGCGGGCCCGGCAGGTGGTGCCGGGGCCGGCCAGGGTGTCGATGATGCCGACTATTACTGCGTCTCTCGGATCAGGGTCGCGGACTGGCCGGAGAACTCCACGACGGCATTGCGCGGTGCGGCCTGCACCCACTTCTCGAAACCGTCCATGTTGCACTTGCTGTCACCGGGGGGCCGGCTGCCGTCCGGGCAGGTGTCATCGGCGACGTAGAGGACGGTGGCGTTGGCGGTGAAGAAGGCGACGCCGCCGACGGTGAACTTGCCCGGCGCCAGGTAGCGCAGCTGTCCCCACTTGGACTTGATCTGCCGGCCGCCCGGCGTCTCGCTCGAAGGCTCCTGGGCCGCCGGAGTGCCCTGCGCCTCGGGGGACGAGGCGTTCGGCGCGGAAGCGGCGCCGCCCGAGGTGGAGGTCTCGCTCGGGGCGGGCGTGGAAGCGCCGGACGGGGCGGGCGGCGCCGCCGCGGAGTCGCCGGTACCGGTGCCGTCGCAGGCCGTCAGGCCGAGCGCCAGCGCCGCCGCCAAGCCGGTGACCAGGATCTTCTGCATAGGTGCCGCTCCCATTTCCGTGCGCAGCCCCTGTGGCCGCGTTGTGAAAGGTGAGATGCGGGTGTGATCCGGGGAGTTGGCGCGCCCGGCTGTGATCAGTTCGACCCCGTCCGGCCTGAACTCGCGCGCACTTACGGACGTCCTGGGACTTACCGCGGCACGAAGAAGTTCGTGCGGTTTCGCATCTTTCGCCGTCCAGGACGATCGTGGGGGCCGGCGCGGTTTTCCGAGTGCTGGGGGACGGCCGGGAACTCGGCGCCGACGGCTCCCTGCCGGGTCGTGGTGGGCAACGCCGTGCCCGGATCCGGTTCATGGTCGGTCGGCGCGATGTGGCCCAGGTGACGTCTCGCTGAGCGAGAATGCGCCGGGAACCATCGGTGTTGTGAAATATCTTCCGGCTGGTGGTGAACCGACAGCGAACGTTCCCGGCCCTCCTCTCGCCCGGCAAGATCGGGCCCATCGCGCTGGCCAACCGAGTGGTCCTCCCCGCGATGGACATGAACCTCTGCGAGGACGGTGAGATCCATCAGGGCGATATAGACCACTACGCGGCCCGCGCCAGGGGCGGCACCGGGATGATCATCACGGGCTGCTGCGCCGTCGCCTATCCGCAGGGCTGCACGAGCCGCAAGGAGCCGGGCCTGTCCGAGGACCGGTTCATCCCCGGGCTCAAGGCGCTGGCCGACGCGGTCCACGAGGCCGGCAGCAAGCTGTGCGTGCAGATGGTGCACCACGGCAAGGTCGCCCGGATCGACACGCTGGACGGCCGGCCGCAGCTGGTGCCGTCCGTCCCGAAGCCTCCCGGCGACATGAGCATGATGATCGACTGCACGCCCGAGGAACTCGGGAAGATGGCCGCGATCCAGGAGGGCAAGAAGGCCGCCCACCGTGAGGCCACCCACGAGGACCTCGCGTGGCTGGTCCGGATGTTCGCGGAGGCGGCGGGCCGCGTGAAGGCCGCCGGCGGCGACGCCGTCGAGATCCACTGCGCCCACAACTACGTGCTCGGCGGGTTCCTGAGCCGCTACTCGAACCAGCGCACCGACGAGTACGGCGGGACGCTCGAGAACCGGGCGCGGCTGTCGTGCGAGGTGATCCGCGCGGTCAAGGAAGAGGTCGGGGACGGCCTCGCCGTCATCGTGCGGCTGGCGGGCCAGGAGTACGGCGAGTCCGAGGGGCTGACGCCCGACGAGGCCGCCCGTGCCGCCGCCATGTTCGAGCAGGCCGGGGCCGACGCCATCCACGTCACCGGCACCGCGCTGAACGCGTTCGCGAACTTCACCGACGGCCCGCTGCCCGACAAGGTCGGCTTCTACACCGCCAACGCCGCGGTCGTGAAGCGGGCGGTGTCGATCCCGGTCATCACCGTCGGCCGCATGCTGCCCGAGGTCGGCGAGCGGATGATCGCCGAGGGGCACACCGACTTCGTCGCCATGGGCCGTCAGCTGCTGGCCGATCCGGACCTGGTCGACAAGCTGAAGGCGGGCCTCAGCGAGCAGGTCCGCCCGTGCATCAACTGCTATGTGTGCGTGCAGGAGAACTTCTGGGACGCCACCCCGCTGTGCGCGGTCAACCCCGCGCTGGGCGACGAGACGCTGCTGCCGTTCCCGCGCACCACGACCCCCAAGCACGTCGTCGTCGTGGGTGCCGGACCGGGCGGTATGGAGACGGCCCGGGTCGCCGCCGAGCGCGGCCACCGCGTCACCCTGCTGGACAAGACCGACCGTCTCGGCGGGACCCTGTGGTTCTCGACGCTGACCACCCCCGACAACGAGCGCCTGCTGAAGTGGCTCGCCCAGGAGGTGCGGCGGGCCGGTGTCGACGTCCGGTTGAAGACCGAGGCCACCGCCGCCACGATCAAGGCGCTCGCGCCGGACGCCGTGGTCGTCGCCACGGGTGCCGTGCGCGGACGTCCGGACGTGCCGGGCGGCGACCTGCCCCACGTGCACACCGGTGACAGCCTGCGCGACCTGATGACCGGCACCGGTGACGTCTCGGGGCAAAGGCCGCTCCTACGGATCGCCGGCAGGCTCGGCGGTCTCGCCGGCATCACCAAGAGCCCCGCCAGGATTCGCGACCTGAGCCGCAGGTTCCTCAGGTTCCTGCCGATGAGCAAGGACGTCGTCGTGATCGGCGGATCGCTCGTCGGTCTCGAACTCGCGGAGTTCCTCGCCGAGCGCGGCAGCCGGGTGACCCTGGTCGAGGAGGGCCGGCAGCTCGGTGTGCCGATGGCGATGCCCCGCCGCTGGACGGCCGTCAAGCACGCCGGCGAGCTGGGCGTGAAGATCCACCGCAACGCGACCGTCGAGCGCGTCACCCCGAAGACCGTCGAGTTCACGGTCGAAGGCGAGTCGCGGTCCGCGCCGGCGAGCATGGTCGTCGTGGCGGCGGGCGTCTCGGCGGCGGCGCCGCTCGCCGACGAGCTGGCCGGGGCGGGCGTCGCGGTCCACCTCGTCGGCGACGCCGGCGAGGTCGGCTACATCGAGGGCGCGATGCACTCGGCGTGGAAGGTGGCCACCGCGATCTGACCGCGGCCGGCGGCGCCCTGCGGGAGCGGGACGATGGAGCGCCGCTGCTCAGACGGTGCAGGTCCGATCGCGATTGTTGACAGTATGCCCGGACATGACAGCATGCTGTCCGTTAGCGCCTCGGTGAACCTGGAGTACCGCATGCCCTCTGCATCCCGTCCGCTCCGAGTCTCGCGCGACATCGTCATCGCCGCACCGCCGTCGGCGGTGTTCTCGGTGCTCGCCAACCCTCATCGCCACCCCGATTTCGACGGTTCCGGCACCGTGCAGAACGCGATCTCGGGCCCGGAGCGACTGGCGCTGAACGACAAGTTCAAGACGGCCATGAAGATGTTCGGCATGCCTTACCGGATCGTCAACACGGTCGTCGAGTTCGAGGCGGACCGGCGGATCGCGTGGTGCCACCCCGGCAAGCACCGGTGGCGCTACGAACTCGAGGAGGCCGACGGCGGCACGCGCGTGACCGAGACCTGCGACTTCTCCACGTCGCCGCTGCGCGGCCTGCTCGTGCGCACGCCGATCCCCCAGCGGAACGCCGAGGGCATCGAGAAGACGCTGCCGCGGCTCAAGGCGC
>NZ_QHJN01000050.1:0-47926 GCF_003947565.1 Actinomadura sp. WAC 06369
AGACCGCCCCCGAGCAGCCCAACGACCAGGAAGCCGAACGCCAAGAAGAGGTCGCCCCCACCCCCGAGCCGTCCGAGCCCACCAACGACACCGCACCGACCGACGACCAGCCAAAGCAGTCGGACGAGACCGCAAACCCCAAGGCGGCCCCGCAGGCACCGAGCAAGCCCGAGCAGAGCACCCCCGACACGGCCGCCCCCACCGACGAAACGGCACCGGCCAACGACGAGCCCGGCGACGACACGGGAGCCGCACAGCCCGGCAGCGGCACGGCACCCAGCGCACCCGAGCGACGCACCCACGACACGTCCGGCCCCACCAACGACCAGCCCGACGACAACGCGGCGGCCGCGCGGCATGACGGACCGCCGAAGCGCACGGACGACACCAAGCAGCGCACGGCCAGCACACCCGAGCGGCGCACCCCCGACACGGCCGAACCCGCCGACGGGACGGCGACGCCCAGCGACCGGACGGACGACAACTCGGCCCCCGCACAACGCGAGACCCCGGCACAGGGGCCGGACCAAACCGGGCAACGCACCACCGACACATCCAAACCCGACAACGACACGGCGGGCGCACGGTCCGAAAGCCAGCCGAAACGCGCGGCCGAGACCAGGCAGCGCGCGGCGAGCACTCCCGGTAGCGGCACGGCGCCTCGCGGACCCGAGCGGCGCACCCCCGGCACGGCCGAACCCGCAGACGGGACGGCGACGCCCAGCGACCGGACGGACGACAACTCGGCCCCCGCACAACGCGAGACCCCGGCACAGGGGCCGGACCAAACCGGGCAACGCACCACCGACACGTCCAAACCCGACAACGACGCGGCGCGCGCACGGTCCGACGGCCCGCCAAAGCAGGCGCACGAGACCAAGCAGCGCGCGGCCAGCACGCCCGAAGGCGGCACGGCACCCAGCGGACCCGCACGACGCACCCCCGACACAGCCGAACCCGCAGACGGGACGGCGGCGCCCAGCGGCCGGACGGACGACGACGCGGCCCCCGCACAACGCGAGGCCCCAACGCGGCGGACGGACGAGGGCGGGCAGCGCGGCGCCGGGGCGGCGGACGGCTATGTCGTCGCGGGTCTTCGTGACGTCCGGGACGCGGAACTCGGCCGTGGGCGTGCGGGCGGGCGCGCGGTCGGCCGGTTCGTCGGTCTTGGGCGCGTCCGGGGTGTCGGTCACGAGCCGCTCCTCCTTGAGTTGTGTTCCGGCGTGCGGGCGGAGCGGACGATCGCCGATGCCCCCGTGTAGTCATGAGGATGCCCGGACGAGCCGGAAGGTTCGGACGCGTTACGGATTAGTGATCGAGAACCGTGAACTCCTTTGCGGGGGTGCGGAGAGACGTCGTCGACAGAGCCCCCGCACGGGAAGGCCGGCATACATGTCATGGTTGCCGCGATGACCGCACCTCCAGCGGTTCAGAAGATCGACAGCGAGCTCATCGAGTCTTCGCTCACCGAGCCGGAATCGTTCGCTCTCCTCTTCGACCGCTACTCCGCGATGCTCTACCGGTACGTGTCCCGGCGGCTCGGGCCGCAGGCCGCCGAGGACGTGGTGGGGGAGACGTTCCTGGCCGCGTTCGGCAAGCGGCACCGCTACGACCTGTCGCGGCCGGACGCGCGCCCCTGGCTGTTCGGGATCGCGACGAAGCTGGTCGCGCGGCACCACCGGGCGGAGGCGGCGCGGTACCGGGCGCTGCGGCGGGCGCCGGTGGACGGGCCCGCGGAGGGGCCCGCGGAGCGGGTCGCGGACGGGGTGACGGCGCTGGCGGCGCGGCCGGCGCTGGCGGCGGCGCTGGCCGCGCTGCCGCGCCGGGACCGGGACGTCCTGCTGCTGGTGGCGTGGGGCGATCTCGAGTACGGGCAGGTCGCGCAGGCGCTGGGGGTGCCGGTGGGGACGGTGCGGTCGCGGCTGTTCCGGGCGCGGCGCAAGGTCCGCGCGGCGCTCGGCGACACCAACCCGATGCACGAGGAGGAGTGACCGTGGACGACATGGAGCTGATCCGCGGCCTCGGCCGGGATCTGGAGCACGAGCCGCCGGCGTCGCTGGTGCGGCAGCGGGAGCGGCTGCTGCGGGCCGGGGAGCGGCGGCGGCCGGTCCGGTGGGCGCTGCTCGGCGTGGTGGCGGCGGTGACGGCGGCGGCGGTGCTGGTGCCGGTGCTGTTCCTGCGGGGCGGCGACCCGGCGGCGCCGGCGGCGGAGCCGCCGGGGGCCGGGAAGGGCGCGTTCAACGTCCTGCTGGTCGGGTCGGACGGGCGGGGCGACGGGCGCCCGGCGAGGTCGGACACGCTGATGCTGCTGCACGTGCCGGAGGGGCGCGGCTCGGCGCGGGTCGTGAGTTTCCCGCGCGACATGCTGGTGGATCTCCCGCAGTGCGCCGGGGGCGCGCGGGGGCTGATCAACACGGCGTTCGGCGCCGGGGGCGCGGCGTGCAGCCGGCGGACGGTCGAGGAGCTGGCGGGCGTCCGGATCGACCGGACCGCGACGGTCGGGTTCGACGGGTTCCGGACGCTCGTGGACGCGCTCGGCGGCGTCGAGATGGTGATCCCGCGGGCGGTCGAGGACCCGAAGGCGGGGCTGTCGCTGCGGGCGGGCAGGCAGAAGCTGGGCGGACGGGACGCGCTCGCGTACGTCCGGTCCCGGTACGCCTTCGGGGACGGCTCGGACCTGCAGCGGATCGAGCGGCAGCAGGCGTTCCTGAAGGCGATGGCGGGGCAGGTGGCGGAGCTGCGGAAGGACCCGGTGCGGCTCGCGCGGTTCCTGGCGGCGGTCGCGGGCGCGGTCGAGACGGAGCCGCGGCTGGACGTCCGGGGCCTGGTGGGGCTCGCGGACAGCATGGCCGGGATCGGGGCGGACGACGTCGTGTTCGGCACGGTTCCGGTGGCGGCGGCGCCCGGCGATCCGGCCCGGGTGGTCGCGGACGGGGAGCGGGCGGAGCGGCTGTTCGCCCAGCTCAGGCCCGATGAGTGAGCCCGGTTCTTGCGGGTAGGGGCCGAATCGTCCCGGATACGCGCGAGGTTCGAGGAGTAGAGGGATGGCCAGGAAGATTCGCGACATCATGACCGGTTCGCCGACCTCGGTGTCGCCGGAGCTCGACATCGTCACCGTGGCCCGTGCGATGCGCGACGAGGACATCGGCGCCGTGCTGGTCGCGGAGGGCGACGAGATGAAGGGCCTCGTCACCGACCGCGACCTGGTGGTCCGGGGGCTCGCCGCGGGCGGCGACCCGCGGGAGATGAAGATCGGCGGGCTGGCGAGCAGCGCCACCGCGACGATCGGCCCGGACGACTCGGTCGACAAGGCCGCGCAGATCATGCGGGAGCGGGCGGTCCGGCGGCTGCCCGTCGTCGAGGACGGCCGGCCGGTGGGCATCGTGTCCATCGGCGACCTGGCCGTGGAGAAGGACACCGACTCGGCGCTCGCCGACATCAGCGCGGCGCGGCCGAACACCTGAGGCCGGGGAGTCGCGCGCCCGGCGGGAGGCGGAAGGCCACCGCCGGGCGCGTCCCTGTTCAGGGGAGGGCCGCGAGCAGGCGGTCCAGGTCGTCTTCGGTGTTGTAGTAGTGCACGGACGCCCGGACGGCGGCGGGGACGGCGGCCGGGTCGTAGCCGTGCGCGGCGGGGCTGGTGACGTTCACGTTGACCCCGCGCTCCCGGGCGGCCCGCATGATGGCGTCCGGTTCGTGCCCGTCCACGGTGAAGGTCACGATCCCTGACCGGTGCGTTCCCCGGTCCAGGACGGACGTGCCGGGGCGGGCGGCCAGCTCGCCGCGGAGCGCCGCCGCGAGCGCGACGACGCGCTTCTCGATCTCGTCCGGGCCGAGCGCGGCCGCGTAGTCGGCTGCGGCGGCGAGCCCGACCTGCCCGGCGACGAACCGCTCCCAGGTCTCGAAGCGGCGGGCGTCCGGGCGGGGCTCGTAGTCGGGGGCGCGCCACTCGGCGGCCCGGAGGTCCAGGAACGGGGGCTCCAGGGTGGTGACGATCTCCCGCCGGACGTACAGGAAGCCGGTGCCGCGGGGGCCGCGCAGGAACTTGCGGCCGGTCGCCGACAGCATGTCGCACCCGATCTCGCGGACGTCCACGGCGAGCTGCCCCACCGACTGGCAGGCGTCCAGCAGGTAGAGGACGCCGTGCTCGCCGCACAGCCGCCCCACCTCGGCGGCCGGGTTGACCAGCCCGTTGTGGGTGGGGACGTGGTTGAGCGACACGAGCCGGACGCCGCCCTTCGCCAGTTCGGCTTCGAGGGCCGCCAGGGAGATCGCGCCGTCCGGGCCGTCGGGGACGACCTCGACCCGCGCGCCCTTCGCGGCGGCGACCTGCCGGTAGGCGATCGCGTTGCTGGAGTACTCGCCGACGGTGGTGAGGATGCGGTCGCCTTCGGCGAACGGGATCGCGTAGAACGCCATGTCCCAGGCGCGGGTGGCGTTCTCCACGTACGCGATCTCGTCCGCGCGCGCGCCGATGAGGCCGGAGACGGCGCCGTAGAAGTGCTCGATGGCGGCGGCCTCGCGCTCCGCGGCCTCGTAGCCGCCGATCGCGGCCTCCAGTGCGAGGTGTCCGTTCACCGCCTCGATCACCGGGCGCGGCGGCAGCGCGGCGCCGGCGTTGTTGAGGTGCGTCACCTCCGCGCAGCCCGGTGTGTCGGCCCGCAGCCTCGCGACGTCCATGAACCGTCCCTCCGCGAAATGTCGGACCTCCGCGCGACACTGGACGCGGCGGCCGAGCTTGACCTCAACCTTTGTCGAGGTCTGATGATGTTCCGCAACGGAGCATCTCAGACGACGGGATAACACATGGACATGGAAGTCACCGCGTGGATGTCGCTGCACCACGCGGCCCACGCCGAGGACCGCAGGCCCTTCAACCGGGCGACGCTGCGCCGCATCGCCGCGTTCGCCGGCCCCCACCGCCGCACCCTCACCGCTTTCCTGCTGCTCAGCGTGGTCCTCGCGGTCCTCGCGGTGGCGACGCCCGTGCTCGCCGGGCGGGTCGTGGACGCGATCACCGAACAGGCGGGCACGTCCACCGTGGTGTGGCTCGCGGTGCTGATCGCCGTGCTGGCCGTCGCCGAGGGCGCCCTCGGGCTCGCCAACCGGTGGCTGTCGGCCCGCATCGGCGAGGGCCTCATCCTCGATCTGCGCACCTCGGTCTTCGACCACGTCCAGCGGATGCCGGTCGCGTTCTTCACCCGCACCCGGACGGGCGCGCTGGTCAGCCGACTCAACAACGACGTCATCGGCGCGCAGCGCGCGTTCAGCGACACGCTGTCGGGCGTCGTCAGCAACCTGGTGATGGTCGCGCTGACGTTCGGGGTGATGGTCGGGATCTCGTGGCAGATCACGCTGCTCGCGCTGGTGCTGCTGCCGCTGTTCCTGCTGCCCGCGCGCCGGATGGGCTCCCGCCTCGCCCGGCTGGAGCGCGAGGCCGTCGCGCACGACTCGGCGATGAGCACCCAGATGACCGAGCGGTTCTCCGCCCCCGGCGCCACCCTGATCAAGCTGTTCGGACGGCCGTCGCGGGAGTCCGCCGAGTTCGCCGCGCGGGCCCGCCGCGTCCGCGACATCGGCGTCCGCACCGCGATGGTGCAGCACGTGTTCATCACCGCCCTGACGATGGTGTCCGCGCTGGCGCTCGCGCTCGTCTACGGGCTGGGCGGCTACCTGTCGCTGCGGGGGAGCCTGGACGCCGGCGCCGTCGTCGCCCTCGCGCTGCTGCTGACCCGCCTGTACGCGCCGCTGACCGCCCTCGCCAGCGCCCGCGTCGAGGTGATGAGCGCGCTGGTCAGCTTCGAGCGGGTCTTCGAGGTGCTGGACCTGAAGCCGCTCGTCGCCGAGAAGCCCGCCGCGCGGGACGTCCCCGACGGGCCCGCCGCGATCGAGTTCGACGACGTCCGGTTCTCCTACCCGTCGCCCGACAAGGTGTCGCTCGCCTCGCTGGAGGAGGTCGCGACCCTCGACACCCGCGGCGGCGAGGAGGTCCTGCACGGCGTCTCGTTCAAGGCCGAACCGGGGCAGATGGTCGCGCTCGTCGGCTCGTCCGGCGCCGGCAAGTCCACGATCGCGCAGCTCCTCCCGCGCCTGTACGACGTCGACTCGGGCGCCGTCCGGCTCGGCGGCGTCGACGTCCGCGACCTGTCGTTCGCCGCGATCCGCGCGACGCTCGGCATGGTCACCCAGGACGGGCACCTGTTCCACGAGTCGATCCGGGAGAACCTGCTGCTCGCCCGCCCCGAGGCCACCGAGGACGACCTGTGGGACGTCCTGCGCCGCGCCCGGCTCGACGCGCTGATCGAGGGCCTGCCGGACGGGCTCGACACGATCGTCGGCGAGCGCGGCTACCGGCTGTCGGGCGGCGAGCGGCAGCGGCTCACCATCGCGCGGCTGCTGCTGGCCCGGCAGCGGGTCGTGATCCTCGACGAGGCGACCGCCCACCTCGACTCCACGTCCGAGGCCGCCGTGCAGGAGGCCCTCGCCGAGGCGCTGGACGGCCGCACCGCCGTGGTCATCGCGCACCGGCTGTCGACCGTCCGCGCCGCCGACCTGATCCTCGTGGTCGAGGGCGGCACGATCGTCGAGCGCGGCACCCACGACGAGCTGCTCGCCGCCGGCGGCCGCTACGCCGACCTCTACCGCACCCAGTTCAGCGACGACGCCCCGCCGACCCTGGAGCCCGTCGCCTGACCGGCGCGCGAGGGCCCGGACGGGGACGGGCGGCGGCGAGACGTCTCGCCGCCGCCCGTCCCGTCCTGTCCGGCGGTCCTGCCGGGGGTGACGGTGAACGGCTTGCGAAGCCGTCGGTGAAGCGGGCCGGCCCGGCGAACACCCGCCCGCCGCGGGCGGGTGTCGCGGTGGCGGCTGCGGTTATCGATATGCCCGGGACCGGGAGGGTATCGGCGGTGCGATGAGTTCCGCGCCGCCGGACGATCCGTATACGCATGGACGAACGAAGGGAGACGGACATGCGGGACGCGGTGCGCCGGACGCTGGACGGGCACGTCGCGGCGGGGCTCGTGCCGGGCCTGGTCGCGCTCGTCCGGCGGGGCGGGGAGACGGGCGCGGTCGTGCTCGGCTCGACGGCGGTGGACGGCGGCGCGCCGATGCGGCGGGACGCGCTGTTCCGCGTCGCGTCGCTCACCAAACCGGTCGTCGCGGCGGCCGCGATGATGCTCGTCGAGGACGGCCGGCTGCGGCTCGACGACCCGGTGGACGGGCTGCTCCCCGAGCTGGCGGCGCCGCGCGTGCTGCGCCGCCCCGGCGGGCCGCTGGACGACACCGTCCCGGCAGAGCGCGCGATCACCGTCCGCGACCTGCTGACCTTCCGGCTGGGGACCGGGGCGGTGCCCGAGGACGCGCCGATCGGGCGGGCGATGGCGGCGGCGGGCGTCGCACCGGGGCCGGACGTGTCGCCGCTGCCGCCGGACACGTGGCTCGCGCGGCTCGCGGCGCTGCCGCTCGTCCACCAGCCGGGCGCCCGATGGCTGTACCACACCGGCTCCGACGTGCTCGGGGTGCTGATCGCCCGGGCGTCGGGGCGTCCGCTGGGCGACGTCCTGCGGGAGCGGATCTTCGAGCCGCTCGGGATGCGCGACACCGCGTTCCACGTCGCACCCGGCGACGCCGCCCGGCTCGTGCCGTCCTACCGGCCGGACGGCGCCGGCGGCCTGGCCGTGCGCGACGACCCGCGCGACCGCCCGCCCGGGTTCCCGTCCGGCGGCGGCGGGCTGGTGGGCACCGCCGACGACTTCCTCGCCTTCTTCGGGACGCTGCTCGGCGGGGGCGGCCCGATCCTGTCCCGGGAGTCGGTCCGGCTGATGACGTCCGACCGGATCACCGCCGCGCAGCGGGCGGCCGCCGCGCCGCTGCTCACGACCGGCTGGGGCTTTGGCGTCGGGGTCGACGTCCGCGACGACCCGCCGGAGTCCCGCCCCGGACGGTTCGGCTGGATGGGCGGCCTCGGGACGACCGCGTTCGCCGACCCGTCCGCGGACCTGGCGGGCGTGCTGTTCACGCAGGTCGCGGTGTGGACGCCCGGAGTGGGCGAGCTGCTGACCGAGTTCTGGCGGTCGCCGTACGCCGAGTGACCGCCGCCCGGCCGGGCATGATGGCGGAGCGTCATGGGACCGACCGGACCGGTTCCGGCCGAGGAGGACTGCGATGGCACGGCAGGGGTGGCCGCGGCTGCGGGTGGCGGACTGGCACGCGACCCGCGACACGCTGCACATGTGGACGCAGATCGTGGGGAAGGTGCGGCTGGTGCACGCGCCGCTCGTGAACCACTGGTGGAACGTGACGCTGTACGTGAGCCCGCGCGGGCTGACGACGTCCGCGGTCCCGTACGGGACCGGCGCGTTCGACGTCGAGTTCGACTTCGTCGAGCACCGGCTGCGGCTGCGCGCCGACGACGGGACGGACGAGGGGTTCGCGCTCGCGCCGATGACGGTCGCGGAGTTCCACGAGCGGACGATGCGCGCCCTCGGCCGCCTCGGCGTCGAGGCGGCCATCCAGGGGCACCCGAACGAGGTGGACCCGGCGATCCCGTTCGCGGAGGACGACCGGCACGCGTCCTACGACCCGGACGCGGCGCACCTGTTCTGGCGCCAGCTCCTCCAGGCGTCGCGGGTGATGGGCGAGTTCCGGTCGCGGTTCGCGGGGAAGGTCAGCCCGGTGCACTTCTTCTGGGGCGCGATGGACCTCGCGTGCACCCGCTTCTCCGGGCGGACCGCGCCCGAGCATCCCGGCGGCGCCCCGAACTGCGGCGACTGGGTGATGGTCGAGGGGTACTCGCGGGAGCTGAGCAGCTGCGGGTTCTGGCCGGGCGGCGGCGAGGAGGGCGCGTTCTACGCCTACGCCTACCCGGAGCCGCACGGGTTCTCGGCCCGTCCCGTGCGGCCGGCCGCCGCCTTCTACAGCACGGAGAACGGGCAGTACCTGCTCCCGTACGAGGCGGTCGCCGACGACCCCGACCCCGACCGGGCGCTGCTGGACTTCCTCCAGGACACCTACGAGGCCGCCGCCGACCCGGCCGGCTGGGACCGGGAGACGCTGGAGGTCGACCCGGCCCGCTGGGCCCACAAGACGCGGGCCTGAGGGGGCCGCGAACGGCCGCCCGCCCTCACGTCCGCCAGTGGCCGACCAGCTCCGCGTAGAGCGGGCTGAGGCCGAGAAGGGTGCGGTGCGTGCCGGCGAGCGGGCCCGAGGCGTCGAGCAGCAGGACCCGGTGGGCCCGCTCCGCGGAGCTGATCCGGTGGGCGATGACGATGAGGGTCCGGCCGCGGTCGGCCAGCGCCCGCTCGGCGCGGGCCTCGGCGGCGGGGGGCAGGTGGCACGTCGCCTCGTCGAGGATGAGGACGGGCGCGGCGGACAGGTACGCGCGGGCGAGCGTGACGAGCTGGCGCTCCCCGTGCGACAGCGTCCCGCCGCCGGGCGGGACGGCGGCGTCGTAGCCGCCGAACCGGCGCAGCGTCTCCTCCAGTCCCACGGCGGCGGCGGCCTCGTCGAGCCGGGCGGTGGTGGCGCCCGGGCGGAGGTAGGCGAGGTTCTCCCGCAGGGTCCCGGCGAAGATGTAGCTCTCCTGCGGGACGAGCGTCACGGCGGCCCGGAGCAGGTCCCCGTCGAGGTCGGGCAGCGGCACCTTGCCGAGCGTGACGGTGCCCCGCTGGGGACGGACGAGACCGGTGAGGACGTTCGCGAGCGTCGACTTGCCCGTGCCGCTGGGACCGACGACGGCCAGGTGGGTGCCCTCGGGGACGTGCAGGCTCAGGCCGGTGAGGACGGGCGCGGCCCGCGACGAGTAGGCGAACGTGACGTCCTCCAGTTCGATGTCGGCCGAGGCGGGGACGAGCGCCGGTCCGGACGGGCGAACCGCACCCGTGCCCGCGCCCGTACTCGCGCCTGTACCCGTGCCCGCACCCGCGCCCGTCTCGGCGAGGCGGCCGAGGATCACGGCGAGGCTGAGCAGCAGGGTGCCGCCCGCGTCGACCAGCAGGACGATGCCCGGCTGCAGCCCGGTGACGAGGTAGCCCGCCGCGCCCGCCACCTCCCCGGTCGTGAGCCGCCCGCCGTCGATCAGGGCGGGGGACAGCGCGAGCAGCACGAGGAGCGGCAGGTGCACGCCGAGCGCCAGCACCGGGAGCCGGACGAGGCGGGAGCGGGCGAACGCGCGCAGCGCCGCCGCCTGCGCGTCGACGGACGCGCCGACCGCGGCGGCCGCACGGTCCTCGGCGGCGCACGCGACGACGTCCCGCACCCCCTCGACGATGGCGGCACCGGACTGCCCGATCCGTTCGGCGTGCCGCACGACGTCCCGGTACCGGCGGACCTGGACGCCCAGGAACGCGGCGAACACGCCCAGGGCGAGGGCGACCGACAGGGCGATGGCCAGGGCGAGCGGCGGGGACAGCAGCGCGAGCCCGACCAGTGCGGCGAGCCCGGCCGTGAGCAGCTGCCGGACGTTGCGCAGCGCGGTGCCGAGCAGCGCCCGGACGGCCTCGGCCTGCTCGGCGACCTGCGCGACGCCCGTGCCCGCCGCGTCGTCCGCCGTGCCGCCCGTCCGGGCCAGGGAGGCGGTGACGACGTCGGTGACCAGGGAGTCGCGGAGCGGCTCGACGGTGGCGGCCAGCCGGGGGTAGACGCGCCGGGTCGCCTCGGCGCCGCACAGGTACAGGACCGCCAGCACCGCGAGCCAGGCCAGGCCGGTGCCGGGGCGCCCGGCGAGGAACCCGCGGTCGATGGCGCGGGCGAGCAGCAGACCCGCGGCGAACACGGGCACGCCCTCGACGGCGGACCACGCGGCGAGCCGGCGCAGCGCCGGCCCCCGCCCGCGCAGGTGGCGGCGCAGCAGCCGGGCCGCGGGCGGGACGGTCACGCGCCGACTCACGCGCCGGCCCGCGGCGCGGCGCCGAACACGGCCCGGTACTCGGGGTCCTGCCACAGGTCGGCGTGGGGCGCGAGCGCGCGGATCCGGCCGCCGTCGAGCCAGGCGACCAGGTCCGCGCGGGCCGCGGTGGCGGGCCGCCGCGCCACCACCAGGCTGGTGCGGCGGGCCAGCAGCCGCCGGAGCGCCCGGGTCACCTTCACCTCCGTGGCGGTGTCGAGGCTGCTGGTGGCGTCGTCGAGGACGAGGACCCGGGCGTCGGCCAGCGCCGCGCGGGCGAGCCCGAGGCGCTGCAGTTCGCCGCCCGACAGCGGCGCCCGGTCGAGCGGGGTGTCGTAGCCGTCCGGCAGCGCCCGGACGAAGTCGTCGGCGGCGGCCGTCCGGGCGGCCCGGCGGACCTCCGCGCGGGTGGCCCCGGGACGCGCGTAGGCGATCATGTCGTGCACCGTCGATCCGAGCAGCGCCGGACGCTCGAAGGCGTAGGCGACGGCCCGGCGCAGTTCCGGCGGCGCGACGGCGGTGACCGGGACGCCGTCGAGCTCGACGCGTCCCTCCTGGGGGTCGAGGAGCCGCCCGGCCAGCGACACCAGCACGCTCTTGCCCGTCCCCGACGCGCCGACGACGGCGACGCCGGCCCCGGCCGGGACCGCCAGGTCGAGCCGGTCGAGGACGGTGCGGTCACCGATCCGGACGGTCACGCCGCGCAGGTCGAGCCGTCCGGGGCCGTCCGGCAGCGCGACCGGGCGCGGCGGCGGCGCGACGGCCGGGGCGGTGTCGAGCACCTCCTGGACCCGTCCGGCGCTCACCTCGCAGTTCAGCAGCGCGACGAAGGTGTCGAAGAGCGCGACGGCGCCGACGGCCAGGGCGGTGTAGGACACCGCCGCGACGAGCCCGCCGGGGGTGATCGCGCCGGTGGCGAGCCGCAGCCCGGCGACGCCGACGACCACGACCTGCAGCAGCGGCGCCAGCAGCGACAGCCGCCAGCCGACCCGGCCCTGCGCGGCCCAGGTGCGGTGCCCCGCCTCGCGCAGCAGCGGGAGCGGCCGCAGGACCCGGGCGGCCTCGCGGGCCGCGGTGCCGCAGGCGCGGATCGTCCGGATCCCCTGGTGCGCGTCCAGCAGCCGGGTCGCGATCGACGCCTGGTGGCGCTGGTAGTCCGCGAACGGCTCGCCCGCCTGGGCGACGAAGGCGCGCAGCACCACGACGGCGGGCGGCACGCCGAGCGCGAACGCCGCCGCGAGCGTCCAGTCGATGAGGGCCAGCGCGAGCACGGCGCCCGCGGTCGTCGCCAGGGTCGCCGCGACCGACACGAGCTGGACGGGGAACGCGGCGGGGCCGCTCGCGCTCTCGGTGAGCCGGGCCAGCACGTCCCCGGTGGGGAAGCGGCGGCGGCCGGGCACCCCGAGTTCCAGGACCCGCCCGATCAGGCGGTGCCGGAGCCACGCGGTGATGCGGCTGCCGCAGTAGGAGCCCGCCAGGTCCTCCCCGGCGTCGGCCAGGGCGGCGACGGCGAGGACGGACGCCAGCCGGGCCAGGGGGGCGCCCAGCGGTTCGCCGGTGTGGACGGCGTCGATCGCCTGGGCGAGCATGACGGGCGTCGCGAGCGTCGCCAGGACGCGCAGCAGGGTGCACAGCACCAGCAGGCCGAGCAGGGCGCGCGTGCGGCCCAGCGCCGCGCGCAGCAGCCGCCGCCCTCCGGCGCGCAGCACGGCGGGGGAAGGGCGCGCTTCGGCGGCGGGTGCGGCCTCGTCGCCGCCGGTGGGCTCGGTCCGGACCACGCGGGTCGGCTCCCTTCCCTCCCGGCGGGGATTGGTTACAGTGGCGAGTGGGTCCGGTCACGGATCGGCCGGTTCAGCCGACCGATCCGTGACCGGTGTCTACGGGCCGGGGTCAAGCTTTGGTCCCGAACCGTGTCCGGGTGATCGGTGCTACGCGCAGGAGACGCCGACGCACACGGTGTTCAGCAGCGTCAGCAGACCGGCGCACGTGCACGTGCCGCCGAGCTGGACGCCGTCGATCTCGATCGGGTCGGTCTCGGGCAGGTCCTGCAGCTCCGCCACCAGGTCACCGTCGAAGATGTCCATCTGTTCTCACCTCCTCTCCTTTGCCGGAACCAAGGTCCGCCCCGCGCCGAGGCAGAAGCGGACCACAGCCGTCCGCAGGTCCGCGGGCCATGCCTGGACGACCGTTGTGTGGTCGCCGTCGACTTCGCGGTAGTCGAAGTCGGGCCCTTCGGTCCTGCCGAGTTCGAGGAGGCGCCGGCGCAGCGCGCGCGACTGCCCGACCGGGACGACCTCGTCCCGGGTGCCGTGCGCCACGAGCAGCGGCGCGGTGAGCGCGCCGCACAGGGCCAGGACGTCGCGCCGCGCGTCCCGTCCGGGGCCGCCCGGCCGGTGCAGGCGCGCCACCCGGTCCCGGACCGGGGCGGCGGCGTCGCGGTACAGGCTCGCGGCGGAGGTGAACGGCGCCAGCGCGACGCACGCCGCCCACAGGCCGGGGCTGCGGCAGGCCGCCAGCAGCGCCAGCCAGGCCCCGTAGCTGACGCCCAGGAGGATCGGGTCCCGCGCTCCGCCGGGGACGGCGCGGCGGCGGTCGGCGATGCCGCGGCCCAGGTGGACGACGTCCTCCAGGTCGGGGCCGCCCCAGTCGCCGACGACCGCCCGCAGATGCCGCTCGCCGTAGCCGGTGCTGCCCCGGTGGTTGGGCGCGACGACGGCGATGCCCGCGGCGGCGAGATGCTGGAACAGCGGGTCGAACTCCAGCCGCCACGCCGCCAGCGGACCGCCGTGCAGGGCGAGGACCACGCGGTCGCTCTCGTGCCAGCGGGGGCCGCCGTAGACGATCGCCTCGATGGGCCCCGCCGGGCCCGGCAGCTCGACCGGCTCGGCGCCCGCCCAGCTCGTCGCGGTGCCGGCCGGCCCGCGCGCGAGCGACCAGCCGGCGCGGTGCACGGTCGCGAGCGTCGGCGGCCGGTGCGGCGCCGAGAAGCGCAGGTGGATCCGCCCGCCGGTCCAGCAGGCGGGCGGCGACAGGACGCCCCGCGGCCCGGCCACCGGTTCGACACGGTCGTCCGCCGCGGTGTGGATCAGGAGGCGGGACGCGGCCCCGGCGTCCTCGCGGACCAGCAGGCGCTCGCCGCCGAGGTCGAGGGCCAGCGGGACGCGGGCGCGGCCGGGCCGGTTGAGGGCCGCGGGGAACCGCACCCGGCCGCCGCCCGGCGACCACAGCCCGATCCCGGGGACCGCGCGCCCGGGGCCGCCGGTCGTCACGACCAGCCGCCCGGAGGGGCGGTCGCAGGCGACGATGCGGTCGGTCGACGTGCCGGAGACCGTCCAGACCCGGCGCCAGGCGCGGTCCCGCAGGTCCACGACGATCCCGTCCGTCCCGTGCCCGGCGCCGGCGTGGTCGAGCGCGAGCGTGCGCCCGTCGTCGAGCCAGACGCCGCCCGACAGCACGCCCGGGATCCGCACCACCGGCTCCGGCGGCGCCCCGGAGTCCGGCAGGACCCAGACGCGGGAGTGCCGCTCGTCCTCGATGGCCACGAGGACCAGGGTCTGCGGCGACCCCGGGCCGGCCAGCGGGTATCCGGCGAGCATCGGGGCGATCCGCCACGACCGGGCGGGGGCCGCGGTGCCGCCGCCCGGACGCACCGCGGTCACCGTCCCGTGGCCCGCGGGCGCCCCGCCGGCGCCGACCGCGGGCCGCGCCACCAGGACGCCGCCGTCGTCGAGCGGGATGGGGCGGCTCGACCGGTCGACGGCCGCGCCGGCGGCGGCGACCGTCCGGCAGGACGGCGCCGGGGCGGTCAGGTCCCAGCGCTCCAGGGCCACGCGGTCCTGGACGGCGCTCAGGCAGGTGGCCCACCGGCCGTCGCCCGAGAACGCGAAGCCGAACCGGGACGGGACGGCGGGAAGGGCGGGGACGGCGGTCATGACGCCCCGCTCGCGGCGGTCGCCCCGGTCGCCCCGCGCCGCTCGCCCGCGGCGGCGTCGACCGTCCAGAGGCGCGGCGACCCGTACCGCAGCCGCAGCAGGAAGCCGAGCATCCCGCTCATGCCGTCGCCCCAGGTCACCGAGACCTCGCCCTGCTCGTCGGGGAGGACGAACCGGCCGTCGCGGTGCGCGCGCGACGCGACGATCGTCCGGCCGAGCCGCCACGCGGCCGCCCGGTACCGGTCGTCGCCGGTCAGGTCGGCCATGTCGAGCAGGAAGTCGCCGTTGCCCGACAGGCCGTGGCACTGGCCGAGCACCGAGCGCCAGGCGTGGTCGGTCACGGCCCGGGCGGAGAGGCCGGCGGCCTCCCGGAAGCACGCCTCGCCGGTGGCCGCGCCGAGCCGGAGCAGGAAGCCGCCGATGCCCGACGCGCCGTGGCACCAGTACGGGGCGGTCGGCGCGTCGCCGGTCCCGGCGCCCCACATCGCCGCGCCCCGCTCGATGACCACCGCGTCCAGGAGCTCCTCCCCGACGCGGCGGGCGAGCGCCCGGCAGTCGCCGCGCCCGGTCGCCTCCGCGCAGGCGAGCAGAAAGGAGCCGACGCCCGCGATGCCGTGCGCGAACCCGTGGTAGGACCGGCCCGCCAGCTTGGAGTCGACGTCGGCGGGAGTGCTCCACGCGAGCCGCCCGGCGCGCTCCTGGACCGTCCCGAGGAGCGCGTCGGCGGCGGCGTCCGCGCGCCGGGCGAACCGCTCCGCACCGGTGCGGGCCCACAGGTGCAGGGCGGTCAGGCCGAGACCGGCCGTCCCGTGGGTGACGTCGGGGCTGGCGACCGCGGCCGGGAGCCCGTCGGCCACGGCGACGGCGGCGTCGGCCAGGCGCTCGTCGCCGAGCGCGAGACCCGCGTCCAGCAGCGACCACGCGACCCCGGCGGTGCCGAAGTACAGGCCGGGCGGACGGCTCGTCCCGTCCGCCAGCCGCGCGCGGATCCACCGGGACGCCGCGCCGATCGCGTCCGGAAGGCGCGGATCGGCGGTCAGCTCCCAGTACCGGACGAGGGCGCCCAGGCATCCGGCGGCACCGTGCTGCAGGGTGCAGGGGTCGGGCGCGCCGTGGACGCACGACACCGGCCACAGCGCGTGCGGCGCGTCCGGGGCCATGGACGCGAGCAGCTCGCCGACGATCCCGTCGATGACGCGGTCGACCGTCTCCCGCAGCCACGGGGTCTCGGCGGCGTCGCGGGGCCGGGTCCCGCGCGGGGCCCGGGCCGCGAGCGCGTCGCGCGCCCGGTCCGTCGTCCAGCGGCGCTCCGGGGCGTCCGCCATCAGCCCGGTGAGCATCGCCCTCAGGTGCCCGGGGAGGTTCAGGCCCTGGGTCCGGGCCGCCAGCCACTCCTCCAGCCGGTCCCCCGGCGGCCTGCTCTCCGGCTCCTCGTCCAGGAGGTAGGGCGGGCTGCCGGTGAACAGGTAGCAGAGCGTCGCTCCGAGGCTGTAGTGGTCGGCCGACGCGTGCGGCGGCGCGCCGGCCAGCTGCTCGGGGGCGCCGAACGCGGGCGTGCCCGCCCGCAGCGGGCCGTCCTCCCCGTCGGCCACCGCGAGTTCGAGGTCGATGAGCACGGGGGCGCCGTCCGGGCGGACCATGACGTTGTTGGGGTTGAAGTCGCGGACGAGGAGGCCGGCGGCGTGCGCGCCGGCCATCAGGTCGACGAGTCGCCGCGCCATGTCCGTCGCGGCCGGGAGGTGGCCGCCCCAGCCCGCCTCGACGATCCGGTCGGCCGCCCACTCCCGCAGCGGGACGCCCTCGACCATCTCCTGCGCGAGGAACAGGTGCCCGCCCTGCGGGAACAGGTCGATGAGGCGCGGGGCCAGCCCGCGGCCGTCCAGCCGCTCCAGCGCCCGGGCCTCGGCGCGCAGCCGGTCCCGGGTGTCGCGCCCCGCCAGGTCGGCGGCGACGTGCGGGCGCGCCTCCTTGACCACGACGGGGTCGCCGGTGCGGCGGTCCACCGCGCGATAAACGCCGCCCTTGTTGGAGTGGCGGATCGCTTCCCGCACCCGGAACCGTTCCCCGAGCACTATTTCGCCGGATTCACGTGTCCGCCGGGTGCCGTTCAGGCCGTTGTCAGGGAAGGGAGATGTCACCCAGGAGGGAGGCGTATACGTGCCGACCCGCCGGTCTTCCACCGGCTTCCCGTCCGGGTCGAGGATCGTCCATGTGTAGAAGCCGTCGTTGGTGAGCCGCCGCTCTTCGACGAACGCGCCATAGCGGTAATGGACGAGACTGCCCGGCGCGTACGGCCGGTCGGAGAGGATCCGCGGCCCCGCCAGCCCTTTCGTCGCCTCGTGCAGGTCGCCCGCGAGGCGTACGGCCTCCGCGTCGCTCTCGGGATAAATCGTAATAAATTTCCCCGCATGCCCGCGGGAGGTGTTGCGCGCGTTCAGCGCGGCGACGACGTCGACGCTCGCGGCGAACTTGAACGCCGAGCCGGCCTCCAGCAGCACCCGCAGCGCCCGTCCGAGCACCTCGTCCGCGGACGCCGGCGTGGCGGAGACGTGCAGCTTCCAGCCCTGCGGGCGCCGCGCCGCCTCCTCCGGGGCGACCGAGCACCAGATTCCGGAGCGGCCGACCCGCCACCGTCCCGGCGCGACCGCCACGGCGCGCGTGAGGGTGTCGACCAGAGGGGTCTCTTCGGCATCCGCGGCCGTCACGGCCGTGAAAATGCTGAATTTGAAATCCGCCATGGAGATCTCCGCCGCCCACATCTGTCGGTGAATCACTTACTGGAAGATCGAAAGTGCTTCGATCCGTCGGTCCACCTCAAGCAGGCACAATGTAACCACGGACCGTGTGCGGAATCTACAGATCATTTTCTGTCGCCATGTCCACATCAGGACTGCCGCCGATGTTGACGCGAACCCGGATCTTGACATCCGAGTAAGATCAACTCGACAAGCGCCGACTCGGAGATGAGGGCGATGAGCTCGCCTTTCTCCATGCGATCAGGGATGGCGTGACCGATGGCTCCGGCGCCGGGCCGGTTCGCCCGCTACTCGAAATTCTGAGTTTTGTCCATATATGCGCAGAAAGTGTGTTGAGTGGCAGGAAGGACATGGTCGTGTCGATCGAGCGGATCGACCGCGCGCGCGTCACCTCGCCCGGGGGCGCATTGCCGGGGCGGAGCGCGGCGTCCCGCCCTCCGGCGTCCCGCCCTCCGGCGTCCCGCCCTCCGGCGTCAGCGGATCATGCGGGCGAGTTCCACGCGGGAGCGGATCCCGAGGCGGGTGAAGACGTTGCGCAGGTGGTGGTCGATCGTGCGGGGGCTCAGCAGCAGGCGGGCGGCGATCTCCCGGTTGGTGGCGCCCTCGGCGACGAGCCGGGCGATGTGCGCCTGCTGCGGGGTGAGGTCGCCGAAGCCGCCCGCCGGGACGGGACGCGGCGGGCGGGCCGGCGTTCCCGGGACGGCCGGGGGCTCGGCGGGCGGCGGGACGGGCAGCGGCGCCACGGTCTCGCCGGCGGCGCGCAGCTCGGCGCGGGCCCGGTCGGTCCAGGGACGGGCGTCGTAGCGTTCGAAGATCCGCAGGGCGGTGCGCAGGTGCTCGCGGGCGGCGCGGGGACGGCGGGCGCGGCGCAGCCGGTGCCCGTACAGCAGCTCGGTGCGGCCCTGCTCGAACACGGCGCCCGCGGTCTCGTGCAGGCGCAGGGCCGACTCGAAGTGGTCGGCCGCGTCGGCGGGGGCGTCGGCGAGGAGCGCGCGGCAGCGGTGCGCGAGCGCCCGGTGGACGGGCGACCCGGTGGCCTCCGACCAGCGCCGGAAGGCGTCGGCGGCGGCCGCGGCGCGGGCCCGGTCGCCGCCGCGGGCGAGCGCCTCGACGAGGTGCGGGGCGGCCGCCAGGGACGCGCGGGGATGCGCGACGCCCGCGCCGCCGGGCAGCCGCAGCCGCGCGACCGCGTCCGCCGGCCGGTCGGCGGCGAGGTCGAGGCAGGCGCGCGCCCACGTGCCGAGCGCGGCGGCGCGGACGAGCCCGCGGCGCCCCGCGGACTCGGCGAGCCGGTCGAGGTGCCGTCCCGCCGCGCCGGCGTCGCCGTCGAACGCCGCGCCGAGCGCGAGGGTCGCGAGCTGCTCGGCGGCATGCCCGTGCAGCCGGGTGGCCCGCGCGAGGCGGAGCCCGTCGTGGCCCGCGGCGACCGGCGCGGGCGGGCGGCCCAGCAGGACCTCGCAGCGGGCGGCGACGGCCAGCGCGTGCGACTCCAGCGGGACGACCCCGGCCCGCCGCGCGGCCGCGACGGCGGCGGACGCGAGCGCGGGCGCGAGGCCCGCGTCGCCGAGCGCGAGCGCGGACCGCGCGGCCCACGCCAGCGCGGCCGGGTCGGTGACGGACGAGCCGAGCCGGGCGGCGCGCGCGAGGCGTTCGGCGGCCTCGGCGTACCGGCCGGCGTGCAGGGCGGCGGTGCCGGCGAGGTGGTCGAGGACGAGCCGGGTGCGGGCGTCGCACCACGGCTCGTCCGGGACGGCCAGGGACGCGGCGCGCTCGGCGATCTCGGCGAGGGCGCGCACGTCGCCGGCGGCGTCGGCGGCCTCGGCGGCCCACCCGAGGGTCTCGACGGCGAGGCACGCGTCGGCGCCGGCGAACAGCTCGGCGGCGTCCCGCAGCAGGGGGACGGCGGCGGCCGGGTCCCCGGCGGCGGCGGCGATCTCGCCGCGCAGCCGGTCCGCGCGGGCCAGCCGGGTCCCCTCGCAGCGGAACGCGGCGAGCCGCCGCAGCATGGCGCGGGCGCGGCGGGGGCGGCCGCTGGCCCACGCGTCGGCGGCGGCGGACAGCAGCCGGTCGGCTGCGAGGGTCCGGTCGGCGGTCAGCGCCGACGCCCGCCGCCACATCCGCCACGAGTCGGCGTACCGGCCGGACGCCTGGGACGCGACGGCGGCGCGGGCGAGTTCGGCGGCGGCGCCGTCGTCCGGGCCGCCCGACACCGCCGCCCGGTGCCAGATCCGCCCGGTGTACTGCCAGTCGTGGACGAGCACCTCGGCGAGCAGCGCGTGCGCGGCGGTGCGCTCGGCGCGGGTCGCGTCCGCCCACAGCGATGACCGGACGAGCCGGTCCCGGACGGTGACCGCGTCCGTCTCGAACCGCAGCAGCCCCGACTCGCGGGCGGCCTCGACGTCGGACGCGCCGATCCCGGCGGCGCCCGCCGCCCGGTCGAGCGTGCCCGCGCCGACCCACTCGTCCGCGACGACGAGCAGCACGAGGCGCCGCGCCCCCGGCGGGAGCCGCAGGTAGCGGCTCCGGTGCAGCGCCCGCAGCGGGCTGCCGGGCGGCAGCGCCCGCGGCGGCGCGGCGGCACCGGACAGCTGACCGGGGGTGAGCGCGGCGGCGAGGTCGCGGATCGCGCGGGGGCGGCCGTCGGCCAGGTCGGCGACCGCGTCGGCGAGGGGCCCGCCGACCGCGTCGCCGATCGCGTCGCGCAGCACCCGCAGGCTCGCGTCCTCGTCGAGCGGTCCGAGCCGCAGCAGGGGGATACCGGCGAGCCGGTCCGCGACCCCGCGGTCGTCGCGGGCGGCGAGCAGCACCGCGACCGGCACGTCCTGCACGCGGCGCGCCGCGAACGCCAGCGCGTCCAGCGACACCTCGTCGAGCCACTGCACGTCGTCGACCCGGCACAGCAGCGGCCCGTCCCGGGACGCGAGGGCGAGCAGCTCGCACAGCGCGGCGTAGAGGGCGAACGGCTCGGCGCGGCCCGGCGCGCCCCGCACGACGGCGAGCGCCGCGCGGTGCTCGTCCGGGAGCCGCTCCAGGTCGTCCGCCAGCGGTCGCAGCAGCCGGTGCAGTCCCGCGTACGGGACGGCCGACTCGCGGGCGACGCCGGACGCGCCGATCGTCCGGACGTCCGGTCCGGCGCGGCGCGCGGCCTCGTCGAGCAGCGCGGTCCGGCCGAGGCCGGCGTCCGCGACGACCGCGAGGGCGCCGCCGCGCCCGTCGCGGGCGCGGGCGAGCAGGTCCCCGATGGCGGCCAGCTCGGGTACGCGTCCGTGCAACGGCTCTCGTCCCTGTGACACTGTCATGCCGGTTCTCCCTCTGGGCGGGGGCCCATAGGTCAACATGGAGTGACGGGACGGGTCCAGAGCGGCGTTCTGTTACAGGGCGCGGGCGCAATCCGGCGAGCTTCGCATTGTGCAATGGCACAGTCCGCGCGCACCATTGTGGTTTCGCGTGCGTTACGGATGGGACCATGATGCCCCCCGTTCGGTCCTGGAGGTGACTCCCATGACGGCGGACGCCGACGGAGCCATCCTGCGCAAGGCCGTGCTCCGTATGGAGGACCGGCTGCCCGAGCTCGCCGACCGGCTCGCCGCCGAGATCCTCTCCGGCGAGGACGGCCGCGACCGCCCCGAAGCCGTCATCGGCGACATGTGGGAGGTGTGCCACACCGGGCTGGGGCACGGCTTCGAGGCCATCCTGGAGCCCGGCGGCGGCCGCGCCGACCTCGACTGGGCGCGCCGGCTCGGCGAGCGCCGCGCCCGGCAGGGCGAGCCGCTGGAGCACGTGCTGCGCGGCTACCGGCTCGCCGGGCGCGTGTTCTGGGAGGCGGTCGTGGAGGCCGTGGGCCGCCACGACCCCGAGCACATCCCGGCGCTCGTCCGGCAGGCCACCCGCACCTGGGACACCATCGACCAGCAGTCGGACGCCGCCGCCGACGCCTACCACCGCACCGAGTTCGCGCTGGCCCGCCGCAGCGAGGAGCGCGTCCACGCCATCGTGGACGCGCTGCTCGACGGGCAGGGCGCCGACGGCGGGCTGCTCGGCACCGCCACGACCGTCCTCGGCCTGCCGGTGAACGGCCGCTACGCCGTCGCGATGGTGCGCGCGGACGGCGGGTTCACCGGCGACGTGGACCCGCGGCCCCGCGAGACCGGCGGCATGCGGTTCCTGTGGCGGATGCGCGCGGACGCGCAGGTGGCGCTGGTCGCGCTCGGCGCCGCCGGCCTCGACGACCTGGTCGGCGCGCTGGCGCCCTGCACGCGCGGGCACGCCGGGGTCAGCCCCGTCGCGGAGAGCCTCGCCGACCTCGGCACCGCCCGCTGGCTCGCCGAGCTGGCGCTGCGCACCTGCCACGGGCCCGGACCGCAGATCGCGCGGCTGGACCGCCGGCTCCCGGACGCGCTGGTGCTGTCCCAGCCGCGCCTCGCGGGGCGGCTCGGGGAGGTCGCGCTCGGCGGCCTCGAGAACGTGGACCCCGCGTACCGGGAGGTGCTGCTCGGCACCCTCGACACCTGGCTCGACTGCGGCGGTTCCGCGGCCCGCGCCGCCGAGCGGCTGTTCTGCCACCGCAACACCGTCCTCAACCGGCTCCGCAAGATCGAGCAACTCACGCGGCGGCGGCTCGCCCGCCCCGCCGACCTGGTGGAGCTCGTGCTCGCGCTCAGCGCCGTCCGCCTGCACGGCGCCGGGACGGACGCCGCCCCGGGCGCGGGCCCGTCCGGCCCGTCCGGCCCGTCCGTTTTCACCGCCCCGCCCGGGACGCACAGGGCGGGGCCGCCCGCGCGGGGAGGCGGGCGGCCCCTGAGGTAGGTCGGGGAGCGGTCGGGTCACATGGGGCAGGTGCTGCGGTACTCGGAGATGTCCGAGAACAGGCCCGTGTCGGGGCCGGGGCAGAGGAACTGCGTGTAGCGGGTGTCGTTGTCGACGTAGCGCTTGAGCCACGCGATGCTGTACTTCGCGATCGGGGTGTTCGAGGTGTTCGGCGCGAAGTGCGAGGCGCCGTCGAGCTCGACGTACGCCTTCTCCGGCGGGAGGCTCTCGTAGAACGGCTCGGAGTGCGAGGACACCGAGGCGATCGTGTCGTTCTCGGCGCCGACGACGAGGGTCGGCACCCGGCTGGCGGACCAGTTCTTGCGCAGGTTCCAGCCGGTCAGCGGGATGGCGGCTTTCAGCGACGGCCGGTCCACCGACGCCTCCAGCGTGCCGCCGCCGCCCATCGAGTGGCCCATCACGGCGAGCCGGTCCGGGTCGATCAGGTCGGCGACGTCGCTGTCCTCGACCAGGTAGTCGAGGGCGGCGAGGAGCTGGTCGCCGCGGCTGTCGGGCTGGTCGAGGCGGGTGTTGGTGTCGATCGTCATGACGACGAAGCCGCGCGAGGCGAGCCGCGGCCCGTACCAGGCCATGCTGCTCTGGCCGGCGGTGAAGCCGGGCGCGATGGCGACCGCGCCGAACGTCTCGTCGGTGTCCTCGGGGTAGTAGATCGTGCCGCCGCCGAAGCCGCGGACGGCCAGGCTGGACACGCTGTCCTCGCCGACGTCGTAGGAGCCGCGCAGCGCCTCGATGCTCTGCTCCGTGGGGTCGGGCCCGCGCTCGTAGGGGTTCTCCTGAGCGAGTGCGGTCTGGGGAACGGCGCAGAGGCCGGCGGCGAGTGCGGCGCCCGCCAGCATCTGCACCGCACGTCTGGTTGCCTTCACGTCGATTCGCTCCTGTTCCGGGGGGAGGAGCCCGAACGGCTCCCGGATGACGATCATTGTCCGCACCCGCCCGCCGTCCCCACATCGGCGAAATCACCCGTCGTCCGCCCTCGTGCGCCCGGCGTGCGCGCCCGTCCCCCCGGCGTGACGTCCCGTGGAGGGACGCTCTCAACCGGTCACGGTGGCTCTGGCCAGGCGGAAGAAATCGAACGGGTGCAGCGCGTCGGCGCGGTCCCACGTCTCCGGGGGGACGGCGTCCGCGAGGCGGACGTTCGCGACGACGTCCAGCCCGTGTTCGCGCAGCAGCCCGTCGACCTCGGCGGGCGCGAGCGTCGTCCGGTACGGCTCGCCGG
The DNA here is from genome assembly GCF_003947565.1 of Actinomadura sp. WAC 06369. Taxonomy (NCBI): domain Bacteria; kingdom Bacillati; phylum Actinomycetota; class Actinomycetes; order Streptosporangiales; family Thermomonosporaceae; genus Actinomadura; species Actinomadura sp. WAC 06369. Next base: position 23,614 of record NZ_QHJN01000050.1, read on the forward strand.
CGTCCCCGACGACCCGCTCCGCGATCTCCGCGTACGCGCGGCCCCCGGCGTCCCGCAGTCCGGGCGGCAGCGCGTAGTCCATGACCAGCTCGGATCCGGCGGCGAGCGCGCCGACCCCGGCGAGGACGGCCGCGATCGCCTCCCGCGTCAGGAAGTAGCTCACCCCGAGCCAGCTCACCAGCGCGGGGCGCGCGGCGTCGAACCCGGCGTCGCACAGCCGCGCGAACACGCCGTCCGTCCCGGTGTCCGTCCCGGCGGCGGCCTCGAAATCGGCGGGGACGAAGACCAGTCCGTCCGGGACGGGAATGCCGCCGTCCCGGATGAGGCCCTTCTTCCATTCCTGGGTCGCCGGAGCGTCGACCTCGAACACGCGCACGCCGGGAGCGGCCCGCAGCCCGTAGGTGTCGAGCCCGGCGCCCAGCACGACGTACTGCGGGAACCCGGCCGCCCGCTCCTCGGCGTACCGGGCGCGGACGGCGGTGACGGTGCGGGTCCCGGCGAGGACGAGGTGCTCGCCGTGCGTCCGGTGGTACCCGACGGCCTCGTCGGCGAGGCCGCCGAGCAGCCGCCGGACGAGCGGGTCCGCGAAGATGAGCGGCGGTGCGTCCACGATCGCGTGCGCCGTGCGCGCCGCCGCGGCGGAGAGCGCCGTCCGGCTCGGCCGTGCTTCGTTCATCGACCATTCCTCCTTCGTCGGGAAGGAGCCTAACGGCCGATCTCTCGATCATAACAGGGCGAAATAAATTATCGATATACGGAGCATTCCGATCAGTTTCCGATGCGCCGGGACGGAAGGGCGGCGCGAAGGGCGCCTTCGGCGGCGCGCAGGGCGCTGTTCATCGAGATCTCGCCGCGCATGCCGGGCGCCGCGACCATGTCGCCCGCGAGGAACACGCCGTCGCCGCGGTCGATCGCGGGACGGTCCCGCCAGGTGCGGCCCGGCAGGTCGAGCGCGCCCGTGCGGCCCCGGGCCGTCGCGGTGCGCGACCAGGTCGTCCGCTCCCGGCGGCCGGGGACGGCGGCGTCGGCGAGGGCGTCGAGGCGGCGCAGCGCGTCGGCGCGGCGCTCGCCCGCGCGGACCGGCACCCCGAGCTGGAACAGCGACTCGCCCGCCGGGGCCGTGCTCGGGTCCTGCATGGAGTACGACTCGTGGAAGCCGCCCTCGTCCAGGTCGAACACGATGAACGCGTCGCGGCGGTCGTCGCGGACGGCGAGGTCGAGCATCGCGTAGTGGCCGCTCTCCCAGGTCAGCGACGGGTCGCCGAGCAGGGCGCGGGCGGCCGCCAGCTCGGTCGCGACGATCGTGGGGGTGCCCGGCAGTGCCGTGACGCGGGAGCCGAGTTCGATGCGGACGCCCAGCTCGCGGGCGTGCGCGGCGAGCCGGTCCAGGACCGCCTGCCAGCCGCCGACCGGCCAGCGGACGGCCGGCCGCTTCGGCGCGAACACGCGGCCGATCAGCTCCCAGACGAACGCGGCCGACAGCCGTCCGGTGTCGCCGTCGTAGGTGACGACGGAGATCGCGCTCGCGGCCTGCTCGGCGGTGCGCTCGCCGAACCGCTCGGACGCCCACGAGCGGAAGTCGCGGTCCGCGGGCGCCCGCAGGAAGGGCGTCCGCGCGGCCATCCGCAGGAACCCGGCGGGCGGGACGCGCCGCAGCCGCCCGTCCGCGCGGAAGAAGGTGTGGGTCATCATGCGCGGGCTGTACCTGCCGAGGGGGCCGGCGAGCCCGCGGTCGGTGAGCCACGTCCAGTGCGGCCCGTCGGCGTAGAAGACGTGCGCGCCCTCGTGCGCGACGTAGGGCGCGGCCGTCGCGCGGCCCCGGCCGCCGAGGGTGCGGTGCGCCTCGTGCAGGGTGACGGACGCGCCGCCCTCCGCGCACGCGACGGCGGCGACGAGCCCAGCCAGCCCGCCCCCGACCACGGTGATCTCGTTGTTCATCTGGACCTCCGCCGTGCGGTCGTCCGGGTTCTCCGGACGTCGCCCGAACGACGGGACGGGCGGCGCTGCCGTGACATCGCCCGGATGTGGGCCCGGTCACACGCTCTCGACACGCTCGTCGAGGCGAGTAAGGCATCTTGTCGTATATGTCGGGCAAATGCCGTCAAATGCAATTCTGCTGCCGGGTTCTTCGTGGAATTTTCCCGACCGACCCTTCATGCAAAGCATTCTCCTGCATCATGGTGGCCACCTCCCCCCGAGGGCCGCACACGGCGGGTCCTCTCCCGGTCCGGTCCCATCAGCCGCCTCGAAAAAGGACATGATGGATGGCATTTCACGCAGACCGTTCCCGCATTGAACGCGCCGCGCTCGACCGCGCGCTCCAGGTCTGGCTCGCCGCGGTCCTCATCGCCGGCGCGGGCTGGCTCGCGGCCGTCCTGGCCGTCGCGCCCGACGACCGCGCGCTGGTCGCCGCGGGCGGCGGCGCGCTCGCCCTGGCGCTGTGCGTCGCCGTCGCGGCCGCCGCCCACTTCGCCGGCCTCGCCCGCCGCCTCGACGGTCACCTGGCCGTCGCCGAGGGCGAGGACGAGCGGCTGGAGCGGCGCCTCCGCGAGCTGGTCGACGGGCCGCTGCCGCTGCTCATCGCCGGGGTCCGCGACGGCGTCGCGCCCGAGTCCGTCCTCGCCGACCTGCCCGAGACCCCCGACCCCGTCCTGGCCCGGCTGCTGCGCGTCGTCGTCGAGGGCGTCGCGGAGGCCCGCGCCGACGCCGACCGCGCGCGGGCCGAGACCGCCGCGCTCGAGGCCGACGCCGCCTGGCTGACCGGCACGGTCCTCCCGGAGCTGCGCGCCCGGATGCCCGAACGGGTCGACTTCGTCCACGAGATCCTCGCCGAACTCGACCGGCCCGCCACCGGCGCGTTCGCCCGCCTCGCGCACGAGGTCGGCCTCGCGATCGCCCACCAGCGGCGCTGGCAGTGGGGCGTCACCGCGAACTGCGCGCTCACCGCCGCGCGCCTCCAGGCCGCCGTCCGGCGCGTCCTCAAGCAGCTGTACGAGATGGAGTTCCGCTACGACGAGACCGACGTGTTCTGGGAAATCATGGACCTGGACCACCAGGTCTCCCAGATGGGGCGCCTCGCCGACAGCATCGCGACGATGTGCGACGGCCGGTCCGGGCGGCGCTGGCACAAGCCGATCCCGATGGAGCGGATCGTCCGCGCCGCGATGGGGCGCTGCGACGACTTCCGCCGCGTCCGCTACATCACCGACCACGACCGCGCCGTCCACGGCCCGCACGCCGAGGGCGTCATCCAGGCGCTCGCCGAGCTCATCGACAACGCGCTGATGTTCTCGCTGGACGACACACCCGTGCACGTCTACGTCGAGAAGGAGATCACCGGCGTCGTCATCACGGTCGAGGACGCGGGCATGGGGATGCGGCACCGGGAGCTGGCGCACGCCGAGTACCTGGTCGCCCGCCCGGACGACCGGACCGCCTGGACGGGCGAGGCCGTCGGCCTCGCGGTCGTCGGGATGCTCGCGAAGAAGCACAACCTGAAGGTGAGCTTCCGGCCGTCGTCGCGCGGCGGCGTCGCCGCGGTGCTGCTCGTCCCCGCCGAGATCGTCACCCGGCCGGTGGAGCGCTGGCCGTGGTCGGACGAGGGCGCGCCGGGCACCGAGGACGAGGTGCCGAGCGACCGGCGCACCGCCGGGCTGGCGGGCATGCCGCCGATCCCGGACGGACGGACGGTCCTAGCGCGCGAGCGCGAAAAGGAGCACGCGCGCGAGCGCGAGAAGCAGCACGCGCGCGAGCGCGAGAAGCAGCACGCGCGCGAGCGCGAGAAGCGGCAGGCGCGGGAGCGGGAGAAGGCGCAGGTGCGGGAGTGCGAGCTGGCGCGGGAGCGGGAGCTCGCGCGCGGCGGCGCCGTCGCGACCGCCCCCGCACCGGCGCCCGCACCGGCCCCCGTGCCCGCCGAACCGTCCGCCCAGGCGTCCGCCGAGCCGTCCGCCGGGGGGAGCGAGGCGCACGCGGACGAGGCGCACGCGGACGAGGCGCACGAGGTCGTCGTCTGGGGCGGCACCGAACTGCCGAAGCGCCGCCGCGGCGCCACGATCACGCCGGAGGAGTGGGCGCTGATGGGCCTGCGGGCGCCGGAGCCCGAGAAGGAGGACGAGGGGGAGGCGTTCGCCGCCTTCATGGGCCCGTCCGGCGGCGGCACCCCGCTCCACGACGGCGGGCCCGACGACGGCGCGGCCGCTCGCAGCGAGATGTCCGATGAGCCCGATGGAGGGGAACGATGACACCCGAGACGCGCGGCCTCGTCTGGCTCCTGGACGCACTGAAGGACAAGGTCCGCGGGGTCCGGCACGTCCTCGTCCTGTCCAGGGACGGCCTGCGGATCAGCCACACGCACGAGCTCGACGACGACCGGGCCGACCAGCTCGCCGCGCTCGCGTCGGGGGTGCAGAGCCTGTCGCTGAGCGCGTCCGCCGAGTTCGGCGACGGCGGCGGCGTCGCGGCGGGCCGGTCGATGGTCGAGTTCCACGGCGGCGTGCTGCTGATCATCCCGGCCGGGCAGGGCGCCCATCTGGCCGTGGTGACCGAGCCGAACACCGACGTGGGGCTCGCCGGGCGGCGGATGGAGGAGCTGGCCCGGCAGATCCGCGGCGAGCTGTACGCCGCGCCGCGCCGGCCCGAGCACGGCGCGCGGGCATGAGCGCGCCACCGGACGCCGGCGATCCCGACCGGCTCTTCGCGGTCGCCCGCGGCCGCGGCCGGACCGGCGGCGACCCGCCCGGCCGGCGGCCGCCGCCCGGCCCGGGCGGCCCGCCGCCCCGCCCGCCCGGCCGCGCCGCCGAACCGGACGTCCTCGACGTCGTCGCGCTGATCGTCGCGGAGGACGACCCGGGCGGCGGCCTGTCGGCCGAGGAGGTCGCGGTCCTGCGGATGTGCCGCGGCCGCCCGGTCGCGCTGGTGGAGCTCGCCGCCCGCCTCGAGATGCCCGTGCACGTCGCGCGGATCCTGCTGCGCGACATGCGCGACACCGGGCGGGTCACCGTCCGGCACCCGTCCACGGCCGTCGCCCCCTCGCGCGCGGCCGACCTCGAGACACTGAAGCAGGTCCTCGTTGGACTCGAACACCTTTGATCCCCCCGCCGGGGGCGTCCCGCCCGTCGAGGCGCCGCTGCGGCGCACCGCCCGGGACGCCCTGAAGATCGTGATCGTGGGCGGTTTCGGCGCCGGCAAGACCACGCTGGTCGGGTCGGTCAGCGAGATCCGGCCGCTGAGCACCGAAGAGGTCATGACGGAGGCCGGGGAGGGCGTCGACGACCTCACCGGCGTCCACGCCAAGCGCGCGACCACGGTCGCGTTCGACTTCGGCCGCATCTCGCTGGACGAGAGCCGCGTGCTGTACCTGTTCGGCATGCCCGGCCAGGAGCGGTTCCGGTTCCTGTGGGAGCGGCTGTTCACCGGCAGCCTCGGCGCGGTCGCGCTCGTCGACACGCGCCGCCTCGCCGACTCGTTCCACTGCATCGACCGGCTGGAGGCGCAGGCCATGCCGTTCGTCGTGGCGGTCAACCGGTTCCCCGGGGCGCGGCCGCCGCTGGACCGCGTCCGCGACGCGCTCTGCCTGGACGAGCGCGTCCCGCTGGTCGAGTGCGACGCGCGCGCCCGCGAGTCGTCCAAGGGCGTGCTGATCGCGCTCGTCCGGTACCTGACCCGTCTCCGCGAGGACCCCGACGTCCGGGAGGGCACGCGATGATCGAAACGTCCGGGGCCGCCGCGCCCGCACCGGGCCCGCCCGAGGCCGCCGACCTGCTCGCCCGCAAGGCGGTCGTGCGGGTGACGGGCGCCGACGCCGCCGACCCGGCGGAGTTCTATCGGTGGCTGCACCGCGAGCACGGGCCCGTCGTCCCGGTGCTGCTGGACGGCGGCGTCCCCGCCTGGTTCGTCATCGGCTACCGGGAGCTGCACCAGGTCACCGCGAACGACGGCCGGTTCGCCCGCGACTGCCGCCGCTGGAACGCGTGGCACCTCGTCCCGGACGACTGGCCGCTGATGCCGTACGTCGGCTGGACCCCGTCGCTGATGTTCGCCGAGGGCGACGCGCACCGGCGGCGGGCGGGGGCGGTCGGCGACGCGCTCGGCGCCGTCGACCCGCCCGTCCTCGCCGGGCTGTGCGCGCGCGAGTGCGACGGGCTCGTCGACGCGTTCGCCGGGGACGGCGCGGCCGACCTCGTGGAGCAGTACTCGCACCGCGCCCCGCTGCACGTCATCGCCCGGCTGTTCGGGCTGCCCGGCGACGAGATCCCCGACCTGGTGCGGGACGTCGCCGAGTCGCTCGACGCGGACGAGCGGGCCGCCCGCGCGCACGAGCGCATCCACGCGCGGATGCGGGGGCTCGTCGGCCGCCGCGAGCGCCGCCGCGCGCAGGACGTCCCGTCCGTGCTGCTGTCGCACGCGGCCGGGCTCACCCCGGACGAGATCACCATCGACCTGCTGGTGGTGCTGGCGGCGGCGCAGCAGCCCACGGGGAACTGGATCGCGAACGCGCTGCGGCTGATCCTGGAGGACGACCGGCTCAGCTCGTCCGTGCAGGGCGGGCGGCTCAGCGTCGACCAGGCGCTCCAGCGGGTGCTGTGGGACGACACGCCGACGCAGAACTTCATCGGCCGCTGGGCCGTGCAGGGCTGCGACCTGGGCGGGCAGCGGATCGGCGCGGGCGACCTGCTGGTGCTGGGGCTGGCCGCCGCGAACCGGGACCCGCGGGCGCGGCCCGCGGGCGGCCGGCGGGAACCGGCCACCCGCGCCTACCTGTCGTTCGGGCACGGCGAGCACGGCTGCCCGTACCCGTGCCCGCGGCTCGCGCTGATGATCGCCCGGACCGCGATCGAGGTGCTGCTCGACCGGCTGCCGGGCGTCGCGCTGGCCGTCCCGCCGGACGAGCTGCGGTGGCGGCCCTCGTTCTGGATGCGGGGGCTCCGGGAGCTGCCGGTCGTCTTCGACCCGGCGGGGGTCACGCCGCCGGGGTGAAGGCCATCCGCACCGCCGCCGGGCCGCGGGTGAACAGGCCCCGCTCGACGGGCGCGAACCCGGCGGCGGGCCGCAGTTCGGGCAGCGCGTCGAGGAGCAGGTTCGCGCCGACCTCGACCTCCGTCTTGGCGAGCAGCGCGCCGACGCAGAAGTGCCGGCCGAGCGCGAACGCCAGGTGGTCGGCGGCCGCGGAGAACGCGCTGGTGGTGGACAGGTCGTCCCGGAAGATGTCGAACCGGTCGGGACGGGCGTAGCGGTCGGGGTCGCGGTTCGCGGCCCCGATCAGGCACGTGACGGTGCTGCCCGCCGGGATCGTCCCGCCGCTCACCCGCACGTCCGCCGCGGGCTGCCGCATGATCATGTGGACGGGCGGGGTGTACCGGAGCGTCTCGGCGAGCGCGCGGGGGAGCAGGCTCCGGTCGTTCCGGACGGCGGTGAGCTGGGCGGGGTGCGTGAGGAGGTTCGCGAACAGCGCGGAGATCGCCTTGTCGGTCGTCTCGCCGCCTGCCGCGAGCAGCAGGCTGACGAACGCCTTGACGTCCTCGTCGCTCATCCGCGTCCCGTCGACCTCCGCGAGGCACAGCTTCGACAGCAGGTCGTCGCCGGGTTCGGCGCGGCGCCGCGCGATGATCGGCAGCAGGTGGTCGGCGAGTTCGGCGCGCGTCCGCAGCCCGGCCTCGGCGACGTCCGGGTCCTGGGCGAGGTTGCCGAGGAACGCGATGATCGAGGTGTACCAGCGCTGGAACAGCGCGTGGTCGGCGCGGTCGAGGCCGAGCATGTCGACGATGACGTTGATCGGGAAATGCGTGCTGAACTGTCCGACCAGTTCGACCGTTCCGGCCGTCCGGAATGCGTCGATCAGTTCGCGGGCGTTCCGTTCGATGATCGGCAGGAATCGGTCGCGCAGTTCGGTGCCGCGGAACGCGGGCGCCACCAGTCCCCGGCGGACGGCGTGCTCGCGCCCGCTGAGCTGGAGGATCGTCCGTCCGTGCACCGGTTCGAGCTGCCAGTCGTAGTTCGCGGTGGTGAACGCCGGGTCGCGGAAGGCGCGCTCGACGTCGGCGTACCGCGAGATCAGGTAGCTCTGCGTGGGTTCGTGCCAGAAGAGCGGCGCTTCCTCCCGCAGTGCGCGGTACCCGGTGTAGGGATCGGCGGCGAATTCGGGCGACAGGATGTCGGGAATCATGGTCGCTCCCGGTGCGCGGTCGTGGACGTTCCCGAGCTTAGGAAGCGGAATTCGCGCGGTCCAGGTGAATTGCCGACATTAATGGAAATATCAATGCCGAGCGATCATTTCATCGCCGCCGTCGGAGCCGGGAGGGACGGGCGGTGGCCGCCCCGCGGGCGCCCGGAGCGGGTCAGGCGCGGGCGCGGGTGCGGCCGCCCGTCAGGTTCAGCGTCTGGCCGACCATGGTCGGCACCCGGGGGTCGGCGAGGAACGCGACGGACGCGGCGACCTCCGCGGCGGTCGGGGCGGGCCCGAGCGGCGTCGGCTCGTCCGCGGGCGCGACCGCGTTCACCGCGACGCCGAACGGCGCCAGCTCCCGGCCCAGCGACTTCGCCAGCGCGATCACGCCCGCGTGCGCCGCCGAGCACGCCGTGGCGTCCGCCCGGCCGGCCATGCCCGCCTCCGACGCCAGCAGCACGATCCGCCCGCCGCCCCGCTCCGCCATCCCCGGCAGGACGGCCTGCGCGCAGGCGAACGCCCCGCCGAGCGCGGTGTCGACGACGTGCCACCAGTCGTCCAGGTCGTGCTTGGGCAGCGGCGCGGTCGTCCGGCGGGCGGCCGCCGCGACCAGCACGCCGACGTGCTCGCCCGCCGCGCGCTCCAGCCGGTCGAGGATCGCGTGCACGCCGTCCGGGTGCGTGACGTCGCCCGGCGCGGCGAAACCGCCGATCTCCGCGGCGAGCCCGCGCAGGTCGACGTCCGGGAGGTCGTTCACCGCGACCCGGTGGCCGTCCGCGGCGAGCCGCCGCGCGATCGCGGTGCCGTACCCGCCGCCCGCCCCGGTCACGAGTGCGAGCGCCATCAGATCACCGCCCCGGCGTTCGGCGACAGGACCTCGCCGGTGCACGCCGTCGCGTCCTCGAGCAGGTACGCCGCCGCGAGCGCGACCTCCCGCGGCGACGTCAGCCGCGCCGCGGGCACCGACTGCAGGTGCGCGGGCCGCCGCAGCGCCGAGTCGTCCGGGACCAGCGGCGTGTCGGTGGGGCCCGGCGCGACCGCGTTCACCCGGACGCCGAACGGTGCGACCTCGGCGGCCAGCGACCGGACGAGCCCGAGGACCGCGCCCTTCGCCGCCGCGTAGTGCGCCTGCGCGTCCGCCCCGCCGACCGCCGACGCCGCCGACACCGCCACCACGGACCCGCGCCCCCGGTTCGCCATGTCGGGCGCGACCGTCCGGCACACGTTCACGACGCCGCCGAGGTGCACCCGCAGCATCCGCCGCCAGTCGTCCCAGTGCACGTCCGGTACGGGGACGATCGCGTGGTGCCCGGCCGCGCACAGCGCGGCCTCGACGGGCCCGAGCGTCCGCTCGATCCGGCCGACCGCCGCGCTCACCTGCGCGGGGTCGGACACGTCCGCCACGATCGGCAGGTCCGCGCCCGGTGCCGGGCGCAGGTCCAGCCCCGCGGTCGTCCAGCCGCGGTTCGCCAGCTCGTCCACCACGGCGCTTCCGATCCCGCCGGCCGCCCCGGTGACGAGCGCGACTCTTCGATGCATCGCACCTCCTCCAAAGCCCAAACGCCCAGAGAAACCGACAAAACACCAGGTCGCAAGGGATATGACGGAATTTTGAACCGCGGATGACCTTCGGTTCGTTTACTTACCATGTGGTAGAAATTGGTCCAGGCCATGACGAGACCCTGGAGGGGCACGTGCCGGCACCCATCCCGCTCCCGCAGCATCTGACGCCCCTCGACGGCCCGCCCGGACGCTTCGGGCCCCGGCTCCGCATCGCCGTCCCGTCCGAGTCCCTGCGCCCCCTCGGCGAGACGGTCGCCGAACTCCTCGCGCGCCTCCACGGCGCCGACGCCGCCGTCACCGCCGGCACCGACGGCGACCTCCGCCTCGCCCTCGGCGCCCCCGCCGGCCCCGGCCCCATCGCCCCGCCGCAGGGCACGGACCCCCGCACCGCCGCCCTCCGCCCCGCCCGCCCGGGCGGCGGACGGGAAGCGTACGGGCTGGTCGCGGACGGCGGCGGCGGATGCACCGTCACCGCCGGGGACGCCGAGGGACTGTTCCGGGGCGCGGTGACGTTCGCGCAGCTCCTCCGGCGGGACGGCGGCGGATTCGCCGTCCCCCCGGTGCGGATCGCGGACGGCCCCGCGTACGCGTGGCGGGGCCTGTCCCTCGACGTGGTGCGGCGCTTCTTCACCGTCGACCAGGTGAAGAAGGTCATCGACCTCCTCGCCCTCTACAAGTTCAACGTCCTGCACCTGCACCTCAGCGACAGCCAAGCGTGGCGGCTCGAAATCGGGGCGTGGCCGCGCCTCACGGACCCGGAGACCTGGCCGGGGCGGCAGACGAACGCCGACGAGGGCGTCCGGCCCTGCTACACGCAGGACGACTACCGCGAGATCGTCGCGTATGCGGAGGCCCGGTTCGTCACCGTCGTGCCCGAGCTCGACATGCCGGGCCACGTGCTCGCGGCCGTCCGCGCGTACCCCGAACTGCAGGGACCGGACGAGCCGATGCACAAGCTGCTCGCCTACCTGCATCCGCGCGGCGACGCGACGTTCCGGTTCGTCGAGGACGTCCTCGGCGAGGTCGCCGCCCTCACGCCGGGGCCGTTCCTGCACCTCGGCGGCGACGAGGCGTTCGGCATGCCGGACGAGCTGTACCGCGAGTTCGTCGCGCGGGCCCTCGAGATCGGCCGCGCCACCGGCAAGCGGGTCGTCGCGTGGCAGGAGGCGGCGCGGTCGGGCGCGCTGACCCCGGCGGACGTCGTCCAGGAGTGGGTGGGCGCGGGCGACGAGTTCGACCCCGACGCGGCCCGCGAGCGGATCCCCGCCGAGTACCACGCGCTCGTCGACGCGATGGCGGCGGCGTTCGCCGAGTCGGCGCGCGACGTGCCCGCCGCCGTCGCCGCCGGGACGCCGGTGCTCGCGTCGGCCAGCAGCGTGATGTACCTCGACCGCCGGTACGCCGAGGACTCGCGGGACGCGGCGCAGACCGCGCGGCGCACGCGGGTCGGGCACGAGTCGTACGAGCCGCGCACCTGCCGCGAGCTGTTCGACTGGACGCCGGGCACGCTCCCCGAGATCCCGGATGGCGCGGCCGTCGCGGGCGTCGAGGCGGCGGTCTGGTGCGAGACCGTCGAGAGCTTCGACGACCTCGCGTTCCTCGTCCTGCCGCGGCTCCCCGGCATCGCCGAGAAGGCGTGGACGCCCGCCCGCACCGGGTGGGACGGGTACCGGGGCCGCCTCGCGCCGCATCCCGCGTGGTGGGAGGCCCTCGGCTGGCACGACCACTACCGCTCCACGACCGCCTTCCCCGGGTAGCGGGCGCCCGCGCCGGGGCACCGGCCCCGCCCGGGGACGGGCGTCACGGCGCGGCGCGTTCGCGTTCGAAGCGCTCGCGGCGGACGCGCTGCTCGGCGACGTCCGCGACCGGCGCCGCCAGCAGCAGGCTCCGCGTGTACGGGTGCCGCGGGTCGCCGGTGACCCGCGCCGCGTCGCCCGTCTCGACGATCTCGCCCCGGTGCAGGACGGCGACGCGGTGGCTCATGGACCGGACGACCGCGAGGTCGTGCGAGACGAACAGGTAGGCGACGTCCGTCCGCTCCTGGATCTCGAGGAGGAGGTCGAGGACGGTGCGCTGCGTGGTGAGGTCGAGCGCCGAGACGGGCTCGTCGCACACGATCAGCTTCGGGCCGATCGCGAGGGCGCGGGCGATCGCGACGCGCTGCCGCTGGCCGCCGGAGAACTCGCGGGGCAGCCGGGCGGCGGCGTCGGCCGGCAGGTGCACCCGGTCGAGCAGGTCGCCGACGCGGCGGCGGGCGTCGCGGCGTCCCGTGCCCTGCGCGAGCAGCGGCTCGGCGAGGGTGTCGCCGACGGCGCGGGACGGGTTCAGCGAGGTGTACGGGTCCTGGAAGACGACCTGGAGGTCGCGGGCGAGCCGCCGCCGCTGCCGGGCCGTGGCCCGCTCGATGCGCTCGCCGGCGAACGTGATCGTGCCCGACCGGACGGGCGCGAGCCCGAGGACCGCGCGTCCGATCGTCGTCTTCCCGGACCCGGAGCCGCCGACCAGGCCGAGCGTCTCGCCGGGCCGCACCTCCAGCGAGACGCCCTTCAGCACCTCGGTGCGCGGCGCCCGGAAGCCCTTGCCCGGGAACGAGACCCGCAGGTCCTCGACGGTGAGCAGTGCGTCGTCCTTCACGCCGTCTCCTTCTGGGCGGGGCGCCACGGTGCGCGGGCGGGGACGCCGTCCAGGACGGCCCCGAGCAGGCGGCGCGTGTACGGTTCGGCGGGCTCGCCCAGGACCCGCTCGACGGGCCCCGACTCGACGATGCGCCCGTCGTGCATCACGGCGACGCGGTCGCACAGGTCGGCGACGACGCCGAGGTTGTGGGTGACGAGCAGGACGCCGAGGCCCCGCTCGGCTTGCAGGCGGCGGAGCAGCCCGAGGATCTCCGCCTGCACCATGACGTCGAGGGCGGTGGTCGGCTCGTCCGCGATGAGCAGGTCCGGGTCGCACGACATCGCGCCCGCGATGAGGACGCGCTGCGCCATCCCGCCGGAGATCTCGTGCGGGTACGACCCGAACGTCCGCTCGGGGTCGGGGATCTCGACCTGCCGCAGCAGGTCGAGGGCGCGCCGCTTCGCCTCCGCCTTGGAGACGCCCAGCTTGTACCGCATCGGCTCGACGAGCTGGGCGCCGACCGTGAACGACGGGTCGAGGTTGCTCATCGGCTCCTGCGGGACGTACGCGACGACGCCGCCGCGCAGCGCCCGGTGCTCCCGCTCGGGCTGACCAGCGCGTCGCTCGTGCTGCTCGCGAGCGCGAGGCCCGGCCACACGATCATGGTGGGGGCCTGCTCCATGTTCTGGAACGCCTCGTTCAGCATCGCGCCCCAGGTCGGGGTGTCGCCGCTGCCGATGCCGAGGAACTCCAGCCCGGCCTGCAGCCCGATCGCGAGCCCGGCGACGAGCGCGACCTGGATGATGATCGGGGCGCGGACGACGATGAGCACGTGGCGGGCGACGATCCGCGGGTCGGTGAGGCCCGACACCTTCGCCGCGTCCACGTACAGCTCGCCGCGGACGCCCGCGACGATGCCGCGCACCAGCCGGAAGAAGCTCGGCGCCACCAGCACGCCGAGGACGACCATCAGCACCCACACCGTGTTGCCGAGGATCGCGCGGGACGCGAGCAGCACGACCATCGCGGGCAGCGCCATGACGAGGTCGACGGTCCAGCTCGCGGCGGCGTCGAACCGTCCGCCCCGGTACCCGGCGAGCAGGCCGGCCGGGACGCCGAGCGCGAGCGCGACGGCCAGCGCGATGACCGCGCCGCCGAGCGTGAAGCGGCCGCCGTGCAGCAGCCGCGACAGCAGGTCGCGCCCGGCGGAGTCGAACCCGAGGGGGTGGCCGGGGGCGGCGCCGCCGAACGAGTCGGCGAGGTCGGCGGTGTTCGGGTCCTGCGGGCTGAGGACGGGCGCGAGCAGCACCGCGACGACGATCGCCGCGAGCAGCGCGGCCGGGACCAGGCCGAGCGGGTTGCGCAGCAGCCGCCGCAGCGCGCCGCCCGGCCGCCGGGCGGCCGCGGCCGGGGCCTTCTCGACGGTTCCGCTCACGAGACCCTCGCCTTCGGGTTGAGCCAGCCGATCAGGACGTCCACCAGCAGGTTGATCGCGATGACGCCGACCACGGTGACCATCACGATCGCCATGATCATCGGGATGTCGCCGCGGGTGGTGTAGGTGACGGTCATGCTGCCGATGCCCGGCAGGCCGAAGATCTGCTCGACCAGCACCGCGCCGCCGAGCATCCCGACGAACTGCAGGCCGAGGACCGTCAGCGGCGGGGCCGCCGCGTTGCGCAGCACGTGCCGGAACAGGATCCGGCCGGGCGGGAGGCCGCGGGCGCGCAGCGTCCGCACGTAGTCCTGCCGGAGCACGTCGATGACGGCGCCGCGCACCTGCTGGGACACGCCCGCGACGGCCGCGACCGACAGCGACGCGACCGGCAGCGTGATCGTCGACAGCCAGCCGGACGGCGACTCGGAGAACCCGGTGTAGCCGATGGCGGGGAACCAGTCCAGCCGCACCGCGAACACCACGACGATCACGAGCGTGACCAGGAAGCCGGGCAGCGCGTACCCGACCACGCCCAGGATCTGGACGAACCGGTCGATCGCGCCGCGCCGCACGCCGGCCCACACGCCGAGCAGCAGCGACAGGACGGCGCTGACCAGCGTCACCCCGGCCATCAGGCTGAGGGTGACGGGCAGCCGAGTGGTGATGGACCGCAGGACGTCCTCGCCGGTGAACCAGGACGTGCCGAAGTCGCCGCGCAGCGCGTGCGCGAGCCAGTCGGCGTACTGGGCGGGCACGGGGCGGTCGAGGCCCAGCTCGGCGTTCTTGGCGTCCACCAGATCCTGCGCGGCGCGATTGCCGAGCAGTTGGCGGCCCACGTCGTTGTCGGGGATCGACAGCAGCAGGTAGGAGAGGGCGGAGATCACGAACAGGAGCACGACCCCCGCCGCGGTCCTGCGCAGTACGAAGCTCAGCATCTGACTCGGCTTCTGTGGTGGGGAGGGCTGGTCCGGGGGCGCCGGACGGGAGCGGGCCGTCCGGCGCCCGCGCCGTCATCCGGCCGGCGCGTAGTTGTAGATCGACGGCAGGGCCATGCCGGACTGCGGCTCGATCGTCACGCCGCCGTCCGACACGTGCAGGTACGACAGCCGGTAGAACGGGACGAACCACGCCTCCTCGACGAGGTGCCGGTTCAGTTCGTGCAGCTGCGCCTCGGCCTGCTCCGGCTGGACGGCGCCGATCCGCGGCAGCAGTTCCCGCACGGTCGCGTCGGTGGTGCCGAAGAAGTTGAACGTGCCGGGGAGCACGAGCTCGCCGATCGCGACCCAGTCGTTGGCCGACTGGCCCATGTTCATGACCATGCCGGAGTACTCGCGGTCGGTGAAGATGCGCCGGACGGCCGACTGGTCCATGTCGTCCCAGGTCAGTTCGACGCCGATCGCCTTGAAGTACGTCTGCAGGGAGGCGGCGAGGGCGTCGGGGACGATCGCGGAGATGCGCGGCAGCTTCAGGTCGAAGCCGTCCGCGTACCCGGCCTCCTTGAGGAGCCGCTTGGCCTTCGCCGGGTCGTAGGAGTAGTAGGAATCGAGTTCCTCCTGGTAGGCGACGCTCTCGGTGCCGAACACCTGGCTCGTCGCCTCGCCGCGGCCCTGCTGGATCTTGGCGAGCATCGTCGGGCGGTCGATGGCGTGGTTGAGGGCCTGCCGCACCTTCGGCTCGGCGAGCGCGGGCGTGATCTTCCCGCCGCGGTCGAACAGCAGGATGCCCTGGAAGTCGAACTCCTGCTTCCGCGTCTCGACGCCGGGGTCCTTCTCGATGCGGGCCTGCGCGTTGGCGGTCTGCAGGACGGCCGCGTTCACCTGCCCGGTCTTGAGCCCGTTGACGATCGCGGTCTCGTTGTCGAAGTACTGGAACGTGAGCTGCTTGTAGGGCAGTTCCGTGCCCCAGTAGCCGGTGTCGGCGGTGTAGACCCACTTCGTGCCGATGGCCGTCCGGCCGGAGTCGAGGTCGTACGGGCCGGTGCCGTCCGGCTTCGTCTTCAGCGGGTCGCCCGCGTCGTCGAACTTCGCCGGGTTGGCCATGAGCCCGGCGGCGTCGCTGAGGTAGAACAGCATCGCCGGGTTCGGCTGCTTCAGGTGCAGGACGACGTGCGTCGCGTCGGTGACCTCGATCTCCTCGACGTCCGCGAGCGTCTTGGCCATCCCGCCGCCGCCCGCGGCGAACCGCTCCATGTTCGCCTTGACGGCGGCCCCGTCGAACGGCGTGCCGTCGTCGAACTTCACGTCGCCGCGCAGGGTGAGCGTCAGCTCGGTGCGGTCGCCGTTGTACTCCCACTTCGTGGCGAGCATCGGGCTGTAGGTCCCGTCCGGTTCGCGCTTGACGAGCGTGTCGTAGGCCGCCTGGAAGAACGGCATCGCGCTGCCCGCCGCGTCCTTGGGGTCGAGGCTCTGCGGCAGGGTCATGGTCGCGACGGTGAGGGAGTCGGACGAGCCGCCCCCTTCGCCCGAGCCGCCGCACGCGCTCAGCGCGGCCGCCGCCGCGGCGCAGGCCGCGAGCGCCGCGACCCCCCTCGTGATCTTCTGCATCGTTACTCCGTTCTCCGAGCACAACGGCTGTTCCACGCACGGGCGGTCGGAGCTCCCGCCGGGGTGTCGGCGAGCATACACGCGGAACTAACCACGTGGTAGGTTTTGCTCGGTCGAAGGATGCGCTGAAGGATGAACCCGCCCAGCCCGCCATCCCAGGAAGGCCCGCACCCATGAGCGAACAGACCCCGCGCCGCGCGCCCGGCGGCACGTCCGGCCGCACGTCCGGCCGCGAGGGACCGACGGGTCGCAAGGGGCCGACGGGTCGCAAGGGACCGACGAAGGGCGAGCGCACCCGCGCGACGATCCTCGACTCGGCCACCGAGCTGTTCTCCCGGTCCGGGTTCCACGCCGTCTCCCTGCGCGACATCGCCGCGCACGCCGGGCTCACCCACGCGGGCCTGCTGCACCACTTCCCCGGCAAGGAGGACGTGCTGATCAAGGTGCTCGGCCGCCGCGACCGCGCCGACGCCGCGCTGATGTTCGCCCCGGGCACCGACGAGCGCCCCGAGGCGCTGCTGGACGCGACCGTCCGGATCGTCCACCGCAACATGCGGACGCCCGGCATGGTCGGCCTCTACGTCAAGATCTCCGGCGAGGCCGCCGACCCCGAGCACCCCGCGCACGACTACTTCGTCCAGCGCTACCGGCTGCTCCGCGAGCGGCTCACCGCCGCGTTCGCCGAGCTGTTCGCGCAGCCCGACCCGCCCCTGCACCACGACGCGGGCATCGTCGCCGGCCAGTTCCTCGCCCTCATGGACGGCCTGCAGACGCAGTGGCTCCTGGAACCCGAGGCCGTCGACATGCACGCGTCCGTCGTCGCGTTCCTCCGCCAGCTCGGGCTCGCCCTCGAACTGTCCCCGGAGCCCGCGCCGCCGACGCCCGCGGCGTCCGCGACGGCCGCGGCGTCCGGCCCGTCCTCGCCCGATACCGGCTCCGCCGACCCGTCCCCGCCCGCGAAGGAACCGCATGACACAGACCGACCGTGACCCCGCGCGCCTCTCCCTGGAGGAGCGGGCGTCGCTCACCTCGGGCCGCGACACCTGGCACACCGAGGCCGTGCGGGACGTCCCCGCGATCACCCTCGCGGACGGCCCGCACGGCGTCCGCCGCCAGACCCGCGGGTCCGGCGACGCGCTCGGGCTGACCGACAGCGTGCCCGCGACGTGCTTCCCCCCGGCCGTCGCGCTCGGCTCCTCCTGGGACCCCGGCCTGGCCCGGCGCGTCGGCGAGGCCCTCGCCCGCGAGGCGGCCGCGCTCGGCGCCGACGTCCTGCTCGGTCCCGGCGTCAACATCAAGCGGTCCCCGCTGTGCGGCCGCAACTTCGAGTACTTCTCCGAGGACCCGCACGTCAGC
This sequence comes from Actinomadura sp. WAC 06369, assembly GCF_003947565.1. NCBI lineage: Bacteria > Bacillati > Actinomycetota > Actinomycetes > Streptosporangiales > Thermomonosporaceae > Actinomadura > Actinomadura sp. WAC 06369. Next base: position 41,291 of record NZ_QHJN01000050.1, read on the forward strand.
GGCGTCATGGGGGCCGCGCTCGTCGCCGGGATCCAGTCCCGCGGCATCGGCGCGTGCGTCAAGCACTTCGCGGTCAACAACCAGGAGACCGACCGCATGCGGATCAGCGCGGACGTCGACGAGCGGACGCTCCGCGAGATCTACCTGCCCGCGTTCGAGCACATCGTCCGCGAGGCGTCTCCGTACCTGGTGATGTGCTCCTACAACAAGATCAACGGCGTGTACGCGAGCGAGAACCGGTGGCTGCTCACCGAGGTCCTGCGCGAGCAGTGGGGCTTCGACGGCGTCGTCGTGTCCGACTGGGGGGCCGTCAACGACCGCGTCGCCGCGCTCGCCGCCGGCCTCGACCTCGAGATGCCGCCCACCCGCACCGACCGCGAGATCGTCGACGCCGTCCGCGCGGGCCGCCTCGACGAGGACGCCGTCACCCGCGCCGCCGACCGCGTCGCCGCCCTCGCCGACCGCGTCGGCCGGGCCGAGCGGGCCGACGGCTGGGACGTCGACGCGCACCACGAGCTCGCCCGCGAGGCCGCGCGCGGCTCGATCGTCCTGCTGAAGAACGACGGCGTCCTCCCGCTGGCCGCCGGGCGGCGCGTCGCCGTCGTCGGCGAACTCGCCCGCACCCCCCGCTACCAGGGGCACGGCAGCTCCCACGTCGTCCCCACCCGCCTCGACAACGCGTGGGACGCCCTCCGCGCGGAGACCGGCGGGACGTTCGCCGCGGGCTACCGGCTGGACGGCGAACCCGACGAGGCGCTCGCCGCCGAGGCCGTCGCCGCCGCCGCGGCCGCCGACGTCGCCGTCGTCTTCCTCGGCCTGCCCGACCAGGCCGAGTCCGAGGGCTTCGACCGCACGAGCATCGACCTGCCCGCCGTCCAGACCGCGCTGCTGCGCCGCGTCGCCGCCGCGTGCCCCGAGGTCGCCGTCGTCCTCGCCAACGGCGGCGTCGTGTCCGTCGCCGAGTGGCAGGACGCCGCCGGCGCCGTCCTGGAGGGCTGGCTGCCCGGCCAGGCGGGCGGCTCCGCCATCGCCGACCTGCTGCTCGGCGTGCACAGCCCGTCCGGACGGCTCACCGAGACGATCCCGAACCGGCTCGCCGACGTCCCGTCCCACCTGCACTTCCCCGGCGCGGACGGCCACGTCGCCTACGGCGAGGGACGGTACGTCGGCTACCGCCACTACGACACGCTCGGCCGCGACGTCGCCTACCCGTTCGGCCACGGCCTGTCCTACACGCGGTTCGCCTACTCCGGCCTCGACGTCCGCGAGACCGGGACGAACGCGTGGACCGTCGAGGCCACGGTCACGAACACCGGCGAGCGCGCGGCGCACGAGGTCGTCCAGCTGTACGTGGCGTTCGACGAGGAGATCCCGACGCGTCCCCGGCACGAGCTGCGCGGCTTCGCGAAGGTCGGGACGGCGCCGGGGGAGAGCGTCCGCGTCCGGTTCGACCTCACCGCCCGCGACATCGCGCGGTGGTCGCCGTCCCTCGGCGACTGGCGCGTCGACCCCGGCGCGTTCACGGTCGAGGTCGGCGCGTCGTCCCGCGACATCCGCCTCCGCGCCGAGCTGTCCACGCCCGGGGACGGCCGCACCGCCGGGCTGGACCGCATGTCCACGCTCGGCGAGTGGCTGGACCACCCGGTCGGCTCGCGCGTGCTGAAGTCGCGGCTGCGCCGGGCGGACGGCCTCGCCTCGGCGGGGTCGCCCGCGCTGCTGGCGCTCGCCCGGGGGATCCCGCTGGCGAAGTTCGGCACCTTCGGCATCGGCCTGACCGGCGACGTCGTGGACGAGCTCGTCGCCGCCGTCCGCGCGGAGTCCTGAGACCGGTGGCCTGAGACCGGGGGCCGGCCGCACCGCGCCGCGGCCGGCCCCCTTCGCGTCAGCCCAGGACGCCCGTGCGGGCGACCTCGCCGAGCCACCGGGCGCTCGGCTTCACCGTGCGGGCGAACGTGTCCCGGTCGACCGCGACGAGCCCGAACGTCGGCGCGTACGTCCCCCACTCGTAGTTGTCGAGCAGCGACCAGTGCAGGTACCCGCGGACGTCGGCGCCGCCGGCCATCGCGTCCCGCAGGCCCGCGAGCGCGCCCCGCGTGTACTCGATCCGCTCGGCGTCGTCCCGGGTCGCGACGCCGTTCTCCGTCACGAGGATCGGCACCCCCGGGATCCGCGCCGCCGTGTGCCGGACCGCGCCGCCGAGCGCCGCCGGGTAGAACTCCCAGCCGGTGAGGGTGCGGCGCGCGCCGTCCGGCTCGGGCAGCGCCCCGTCCCTACCGATCCGCACCCGCGTGTACGCCTGCACGCCGATGAAGTCGTCGTCCGCGGCGGCGTCGAGGAACCGGTCCTCGCGCGACAGCGCCCACGCGTCGCGCTCGGCCTCCGCGCCGCCGGCGGCCTCGAAGTTCTGGTTCGCGACCGTCCACCCCGACTTCAGCGGACCGAGTTCCTCCCGCGCGGCGCGGTGCGCCTCCGTCAGCGCGTCGGCGACGGCCGGGTCGGGCGGGGGCATCGCGCCGGCGACGTTCTCGCTGCGCTCCCCGCGCCGCACCATGGCCGCCATCATCGCGAGCATGTTCGGCTCGTTGATCGTGCACACCCACGGGACGCCGTCCAGGATCGGCCGCACCGCCCGCACGTACCGCCGGAACCGCTCGACCGCGCCGGGGTCCGTCCAGCCGCCCGCCTTCGCGAACCACAGCGGGCTCGTGAAGTGGTGCAGCGTCACGACCGGGGTCAGCCCCCGCTCCAGGCAGCCCTCGACGACGCGCCGGTAGTGCGCCAGCGCGGCCCGCGACACCCGGCCCTCGACCGGCTCGATCCGCGCCCATTCGAGCCCGAACCGGTAGGCGTTCAGTCCGAGGCCGCGGACGATGTCGAGGTCCTCGGGCCACCGGTGGTAGGAGTCGCACGCGTCGCCGCTCCGCTCCGGCAGGAAGCCGTCCGGCCGGTTCTCCAGCGCCCAGAAGTCGCTCGCGACGTTGTTCCCCTCCGTCTGGTGGGCGCTGGTCGCCGCACCCCACAGGAACCCGTCCGGAAAGCCCACGTTCGTCCTCCTCGTTCGCGCTGACGAAGAGAACTTACCACCTGGTTAGTTTTTGTTTCAGGCCCAGAAGCCGCTGCCCATCACCGACCAGACGACGTACACGGCGACCCCGGCGGACACGGCCAGCCCGAGGGCGACGCCCACCGGCCGCCACACGCCCGACTCGCGGCGCACCAGCGCCCGCCGCGCCGCGAACCCGAGCACCGCGACCCCGGCGACGCCGAGCCCGGCCGCGCTCACGCCCTTCGCCCGGACGTTCGCGCGCCCCGTCGCGTCCGCCCGCGCGAACCCGTCGGCGCCCGGCCCGTCCAGCAGCCGCGCCGGGAACGACTCCCCGACCCGCACGCCCTCCGCGTCGTGGCTGTTCGGGAGCGACACGTGCTCCCGCACGAGCCGTCCGTCGTCCGAGCGGAACGAGCCGCCGCAGTAGGTCTTCCCCCGGCGCTCGGCGCACTGCGCCAGCGTGAACGACCCCGGCGCCCCCTCCTCCAGGGCCTTCGCCGGTTCCAGGTAGTTGCTGCCGAACATCGTCCAGGCCAGCAGCAGCAGGAGCGCGCCGCCGCCCGCGGTGATCAGTGCCCGCTTCGCCGGGTTCTCGGTCCGCTGCGGGCCGCTCACCTGATTCTTCTCGCTCATATCCGCCATATCGTCGTGACCGATTTTCCGGTCTTCGACGGCCTCGCGGCACGCTCGGTTCCGGACGGTGCGCGGATCGTGAGCGGCCCGCGCCCCCTTGATCCGCCGCCCCCGCCACGGCAGCGTGTCCGGCGACGCGGCACGGGCGAGTGCGGCACGGGCGAGGAGGACGGGCGATGGCGGAGCGGTCGTGGTGGGGCTGGGGCAACGTCGCGGACGCGGTGACGGGCCGGGAAGCCGAGGCGCTGACCGGGCGGGTGGCGACGCTCCTGCCGGACGCCGACCTGACCGAGCACCGGCCGCCCGCGATCGGCGACCTCGGCGTCCCCCGCCCGCGGGTGCGGGCCCCGCGGACGCTGGAGCACCTCGCGTCCGGCGCGCCGGCGGACCGGGCGGCGCACAGCCACGGGCAGGCGTTCCGCGACGTCGTCCGGTGCCTGCTCGGCCGCCTCGACCGCTTCGTCGACCTGGTGGTGCGGCCCCGCACCGAGCAGGACGTCGCGGACGTCCTGGACTGGGCCGCCGGCGCCGGGATCGCGGTCATCCCGTTCGGCGGCGGCACCTCGGTCGTCGGCGGCGTCGAACCCCGCGACCTGGACGACCGCCCCGGCGTCGTCTCCCTCGACCTCACCGGACTCGACCGCGTGCTCGAGGTCGACCGCACCAGCCGCGCGGCGCGCGTCCAGGCCGGGATCCTGGGGCCCGCGCTGGAAGGGGCGCTGCGCCCGGACGGGCTGACGCTGCGGCACTTCCCGCAGTCGTTCGAGTTCTCGACGCTCGGCGGCTGGCTGGCGACCCGCGCGGGCGGCCACTTCGCGACCGTCTACACCCACATCGACGACCTGGTGGAGTCGATGCGGGTCGTCACCCCGGCCGGGACCGGGGAGTCGCTGCGGCTGCCCGGCTCGGGCGCGGGCCCCTCGCCGGACCGTATGTTCCTCGGCTCGGAGGGCGCGCTCGGCGTCATCACCGAGGCGTGGATGCGGCTGCGCGAGCGCCCGCGGTGGCGGACCGGCGCGGCCGTCGAGTTCGACGATCATGACGCGGCCGTCGCCGCGACCCGCGTCATCGCCCAGTCCGGGCTGTTCCCGGCGAACTGCCGGCTGCTCGACCCCGCCGAGGCGTTCCTCAACGCGGGCTCGCGCGCGCCCGGCGGCGTCCTGGTCCTCGCGTTCGAGTCGGCCGACCATCCGGTCGACGCGCCGATGGAGCGGGCGGCGGAGATCTGCCGCGACCACGGCGGCCGCATCCCGGACGGCGCGGCGCGCGGGGCGGGCCCGGGGACGGCGGAGCGGTGGCGCTCGGCGTTCCTGCGGATGCCCTACCAGCGGGACGCGCTGGCCGCCCGGTCGATGATCGTGGAGACGTTCGAGACCGCCTGCACCTGGGACCGCTTCGACGCCCTCCGCGACGCCGTCCGCACCGCCGCCGAGCGGGCCCTCGCGTCCGTCGCCGCGACCGGCGTCGTGACCTGCCGGTTCACGCACGTCTACCCGGACGGCCCGGCCCCGTACTTCGGCGTCTACGCGTCCGGTGCCCGGGGGCGGACGGTCGAGCAGTGGGACGAGGTCAAGGCGGCCGTCTCGGACGCGATCGCGGCCCACGGCGGCACGATCACCCACCACCACGCGGTCGGCCGCGACCACCGCCCCTGGTACGACCGGCAGCGCCCCGAGCCGTTCGCCCTCGCGCTCCGCGCGGCCAAGGCGGCCCTCGACCCCGCGGGCGTCCTCAACCCCGGCGTCCTGCTCGACCCCCCGCCCCGCTGACCGCGGCGGGGCCGGGGCAGGCCGTCCGGGCGCCGGCACGGGTGGTGGGCCCGAGGCCGCGCGGTCCGGCCGGGCCGTCGACGATCTCCGGCCGGGCGGCCTCGCGCGGCGGGCGCTCGCGGTCGGCGGGCACCGCGACCCGGGACGCCCGGCGGCCGTGCCCCCTTCGGGCGGCGGTGCCGGTCTAGTGGCCCGGGGTGCGTGCGGCGGTCGTCCACAGGGTGCGGAGCTGCTCGTTGACGGCGTCCGGACGCTCCGTGTGCGGGTAGTGGGCGGCGCCGTCGATCCGGACGAGACGTGCGCCGATGCGGTCGGCGGTCACCTCGGCGCACGCTCTCAGCGGCCCGCCGCCGCGCTCCCGGTACAGGGCGGGCGCGGTCTCCCACGTGCCGCCGAGGACGAGCTTCGGGAAGGGGGCGGCGGCCAGCTCGGCGACCGGGATCGGCGCCTCCCAGCACACGCGCTCGCGCAGGGCCGCGCCGGCGGCGCGGAGGCGCGCGGGGGTCGGGTCGAGCGGCGGCATGCCGACGGACTCGGTCGCGGCCCGGAACGCGTCCGCGCTCGGCGAGGCCGGGCCGGCGGCGCTGGCCCGCGCGGGGTTCACCGGGCCGGACGGCGACGCCGCCCTCGCCGCCGTCAACGACCAGGTCGTCGGGTCGGTGGTCGCCGAGACGGCCTGGCGCGCGTCGCTGCGGCACGCCGGGGACGCGGACGAGCGGGACGTCGGCGAGCACGTCCGCCGGGTCGCGCGGGAGCACCCGCACCTCGCCGCGCGGGCGGAGGCGCCGGGCCCGGTCGACGTCGACGCCGAGTGCGAGCGCCGCTTCGCGTTCGCGCTGGACTGCCTGCTCGACGTCCTCGCCGCCCGCCGCGCCTGGCCTGCCCGCCGCCGGCGGACGGGCGGCGATCGGAAAAGCGGATCCCGCGACCCGCCGTCATTCGCGAGAGCGATGGCCGATCGCAAGAGAGGCCCTTTCCGGTCGCTGAATTGCGCTGATTGTGGGCGACCAAAATGGCGGTTACCCAGATGTGGTCGTGGTCACGCTGTCACCTGGCGTCCCTGGCGACCATTTTGTTCCGTTTTGGACACTATTGCCGTATATCGCGTTGTATGTTCCGATATTTAGCGCACTGTCCAGATCTTGGACGGACCCGATCCGACCCCCGGCCACCCACCCCCCGCAGCAC
>NZ_QHJN01000051.1:0-46848 GCF_003947565.1 Actinomadura sp. WAC 06369
GCCCCTTCCCGCGCTCCGCCGCCCCTCTCCGCCCGCTTCGCGCGCCCGCGGATCGACCCGCGGCGCCGGAGGCCCGCCGGGCTATGCATACGGATATGCATAACGCCGGACGCCGAGGTCACCCCCGCACGACGGCCGTCACATGATGTTGAGCTGCGTGAACACGGCAAGTCCGCCCACCGTCGATCTTCTCGAAAAGTCGGCGACCAGGTGTTGAATCGTCGTTGTGAATACGCATACACTGCCCGGACCTGAGACCCCCGTCACCCCACGGCGAAGGAGCCCGCAGTGAAACCGAGGTCCCCAGCCCCCGCCTGGACCGTGCCATGGTGACGGCGACGGCCGAGCGCTCCGCCGCGTCCGGCGCCGCCCCGGCCGGGCGGCCGCCCGGGCCCGGCGCGGGGCGCGGGCGGCGGATGCGCCGCGCGGCACAGCCGTACCTGCACCTCGCCCCCGCCCTCGCCGCGGTCCTGCTCACCACTGTCTACCCGCTGGTCTCGGCGCTCGTGACCAGCTTCCGGCACTGGCGGCTGAACGAGTCCACGGCGCCCGGCGGGTTCGTCGGACTGGAGCAGTACCAGCGGGCCTTCCAGGACGACACGTTCTTCAACAGCGTCATGGTCACGCTGTGGTTCACGTTCGTGTCGGTGGTGCTGTCGGTCGGGATCGGGCTCGCGATGGCCCTGGTCCTCAACCGGCGCGGCCCGCTCACCGGGCTGACGAAGGCGCTGCTGATCCTGCCGTTCGCGGTGGCGCCCGCGCTCAAGGGCTTCTCGTGGCGGTTCATGATGAACCCCGACCACGGCGTCTACGACAAGATGATCGACGCCGTGTTCCCGTTCGCCGCCGACGTGAACTGGCTGGGGGAGCCGTTCTGGGCGCAGATGGTGCTGGTCCTGACCGAGGTGTGGGGCTGGGCGCCGCTGATCGCGCTGATGCTGCTCGGCGGGCTCGCGTCCGTCCCGGGCGAGGTCAACGAGGCCGCGCGGGTGGACGGCTGCTCGGCGTGGCAGCGGTTCCGGTACGTGACGTTCCCGCTGCTGCGGCCGCTGCTGCTGATCGTCGTCTTCCTCAAGGCGGTCTTCTCGCTGAAGCTGTTCGACCAGGTCGTCACCATCACCGGCGGCGGGCCGGGCCGGGCGACCGAGACCCTCAACTACTACGCCTACACGCAGGGCTTCACGTTCCTCGACATCGGCTACGCCTCGGCCGTCTCGTGGATCCTCGTCGTCGCCCTCGGCGTCCTCGCGACGGGCTACCTGATCGCCATGAACCGGCAGGAGGCGAAATGACCACCCGTGACCTGACCGCGCGGAAGGCGCTGGGCGGCGGGGCGCACCTGGCCGCCGTGCTGGCGATCCTGTTCTTCGTCCTGTTCCCCATCGTGTGGCTCGCGCTCACCGCGTTCCGCCCGGCGGCGGAGGCGTTCTCGACCTCCCCGCTCTTCGCGCCGACGCTGGAGAACTTCCGCGCGATCATCGGCGGGGAGAACGACCTCACCGCCGCCGCCGTGAACAGCGTCGTGGTGGGCACCGCGACGACGCTGATCTCGCTGCCGATGGCGCTGCTCGCCGCGTACGCGTTCTCCCGGCACCGGTTCCCCGGGCACCGGTCGATGCTGCTCGCGATGGTCGCGACCCAGTTCATCCCGGGCGTCGCGATCGCGCTGCCGTTCCTGACGCTGTTCCACGACCTCGGCCTGCTCGACACCCGCACGTCGCTGGTGGTCGTGAACCTGTCGCTCGTCGTCCCCTACATCACCTGGCTGCTGAAGGGGTTCGTGGACGGGCTGCCGATCGAGATCGAGGAGGCCGCGCGGCTCGACGGCTGCGGCCAGGTCCGGCTGCTGTGGCGGGTGGTGACGCCGCTGGCCGCGCCCGGCCTGTTCGTCTGCGCGGTGTTCTCGTTCCTGCTGTCGTGGAACGAGTTCCTGTTCCCGACGTTCCTGGCCAAGGAGAACGCGACGACGCTGCCCGTCGGGCTGATGACGCTCGTCCGCCCGGAAGGCGTCGCGTGGGGGCAGATGGCCGCCGCCGGCCTGCTGGTGATGGTGCCGATGCTGGTGATGTCGCTGTTCGTCCGCAAGCACTTCGCGCAGGGCATGACGATGGGAGCGATCAAGTGAAGCGAGGGTTCCTGCGCCGGCGGGCGTCCCGCCCCGCCGCGGCCGCGCTCGCGGCCGTCCTGCTCGCCGCCGGGTGCGGGACGGACGCCGAACGGCACGAGCTGGCGGACGTCGTCCGCGCCGGCCCCGTCGACGACCTCGGGCTGCGCACCGGCAAGCCGTACGACGGGACGAAGATCCGGCTGCTGATCTGCTGCAACACCGCCGCCCAGTTCCTCGCCATGCAGGACCGGACGGGCACGGAGTTCACGAAGCGGACCGGCATCGAGGTCGAGTGGGCGAACATCCCGTACGAGTCGTTCCTGCAGAAGATCGTCGCCGAGAGCGCGCTCGGCACCGGCACCTACGACCTGGTCGCCTGGACGGACGCGTTCGGCGCGTCCGTCCGGCTCGGGGTGCAGCCGCTCGACGGGGTGATGGAGCGGGCGGGCATGACGCTCGAGGACTACCCGCCGCCGTTCCGGGAGGCCGCCACCGCCGGGGACCCGGGGACGACGTACGGGCTGCCGGTCCGCGGGTACGCGTACTCGCTGTACTACCGGCAGGACGTCTACGAGAAGTTCGGGTTCGAGCCGCCGGAGACCTGGAACGAGTACCTCGGGCAGCTCGACGAGCTGAAGGAGTCGAGCCCGCGGCACCCGATCGCCGGGCAGTACGGGCGCGGCAGCGGCCAGAACCTGTTCACGTGGCTGTCGATGCTGTGGAGCAACGGCGGCGAGCTGTTCGACGAGGACGGGAACGTGGCGTTCACGAGCCCGCAGGGCGTCCAGGCCACCGAGAAGTACATCGAGATGATCCGCAAGGGGTACAGCCCGCCCGCGTCGGCGAACTGGACCGAGACCGAGGCCACGCAGTCGATGGAGCAGGGCCACGCGGACACCGTCCTGACCTGGACCTGGCAGTACGACGACTTCACGAACCCGGAGAAGGTGAAGCCGGAGGTCGCGGAGAACATCCGGGCCGCGCAGCTCCCCGGCTGGGAGGGCAAGGAGCGCGCGTCCTACGGCATGACGTGGCTGATGGGCGTGCTGCGCAGCTCCGAGAAGCAGGGCGCGGCGTGGGAGTACCTCAAGTGGGTCTCCAACGCGAAGACCGAGCGGGCCATCGCGCTCGACAAGTCGAAGCCCGAGCAGGCCACGGGCATCACCGTCCACACCTCGAACATGCTCGACCCCGAGGTCAACGAGGTGAACGGCGGCATCCCGAAGCTCCAGTACGAGGCGCTGCGCACCGGCCGCGTCATCCCGACCTCGATCAACTGGCCGCAGATCCAGGACACCATCGAGGTCGCGATCAACAAGATGGCGCACGGCGCCGACGTCCGGTCCGAGCTGCGGAGCGCCGCCGCCCGCATCAAGAAGATCGAGGAGACCGGTGGCTGACACGCCGACCCCTGACCCGACCGGCCTGCAAGAGGTCGCGTACGCGCCGTACCGCGACCCCGAGGAGTTCATCACCGAGTGGACCGACCGCATCTGGGTGCGGCGCGGCGTCGGGCTGATCCGCGAGAACTACGCGGCCGACTCGATCGTCCACGGCGCCTACGGGACCGTGCGCGGCGTCGAGCCCGTCGTGGCGTCCACCCTGCAGAAGATCAGCGCGTTCCCCGACCGGGTCGGGCAGGCCGACGACGTCGTGTGGGAGGCGCGCGGCGACGACGCGTTCGTCAGCTCGCACCGCGTGTTCAGCGCGGGCACCCACACGGGCGTCTCGCCCTACGGCCCGCCGACGCACCGCCCGTTCGTCTCCCGCACGATCGCCACCTGCCTGTACCGGCGCGGCGTGATGGAGGAGGAGTGGGTCGTGCGGGACGAGCTCGCGGTCGTCCGGCAGCTCGGCCTCGACCCGGACGCCGTCGCGCGGGGCGTCGCGTTCCCGGCGGGCGGCGGGCGCATCCTCGGCGACCCGCCCGCCGACCCGCTGGCGTGCGGCGACTCGGGGCCGCGCCCGGCGGGCGGGGCGCGGCGCGGCGAGTGCGAGCACGTCCTCGGGCTGATCGAGGACGTGTGGAACGGGCGGCGGCTCGACCGCGTCACCGACTTCGTCGCCCGCGACGTCACCTGCCACACCACCGGGCACCGCGACGTGATCCGCCCGGACGGCTACCAGCGCACGCTCCTCGACCTGCTGGCGCCCTTCCCGGACGCCCGGGTCGAGGTGCGGGACGTCGCCGCGCACGACTCGGCGGCGCACGGCGGCGTGCGGGTCGGCGTCGTGTGGTTCCTGCGCGGCACGTACGGCGGGACGCCCGCGTACGGGGCGCCGACGGGCTCGCCCGTCGAGGTGCTCGGCGCGTCCCAGTTCCTGTTCCGCGGCGGGCGGATCGTCCGGGAATGGCGGATCTACGACGAGATCTCCGTGCGCGCGCAGATCGCGCACGCCCGCGGCGACGAACCGTCCCCGGCGAACTGACCCGCACCGCTTCCTGCCCGCTCCCTGCCCGCTTCCTGCCCGCTTTCTGCTTCGTCCCCTTCTTCCCGAAAGGTTGATCCATGCGTTTCTCTCCCGCCCGGCTCGCCGAGCTCGAAGGGTCCTACCGGATCCTCAAGGCGCCGGGCTCCACGCGTCCGGCGGCGCAGACCGACCCGGCCGTCGCCGAACGGGTGTCGTCGATGCTCGCCGACATCGAGGCCGGCGGCCTGGACGCCGTCCTGCGGTACGCGCGGGAGCTGGACGGCTGGGACCGGCCGGACGTCGAGGTGTCCGGCGCCGACCTCGCCCGCAGCGGCGACGCGCTCCCGCCCGGGCTGCGGGACGCGCTGGCGCTCGGCGTCGAGCGGACCGCGGCGTTCGCCCGGGAGCAGCGCGCCCGGCTGACCGACTTCGAGACCGAGCTGGCGCCCGGCCTGGTCGCCGGGCAGCGGTACGTGCCGGTGCAGCGCGTCGGCGCGTACCTGCCCGCGGGCCGGTTCCCGCTGCTGGCCGGGGCCTGCATGACGGTCGGCGTCGCCAAGACCGCCGGCGTCGGGACGGTCGTGGCGTGCACCCCGCCGCGCCCGGACGGCAGCGCCGACCCGGCCGTCCTGTACGCGGCGCACCTGTCGGGCGCCGACCGCGTGTTCGTGCTCGGCGGCGTCCAGGCGCTCGCCGCGATGGCGTTCGGGCTGCTCGGCGAGGCGCCCGTCGACATGCTCGTCGGCCCCGGCAACGCGTACGTCGCGGAGGCGAAGCGGCAGCTTTTCGGGACGGTCGCGATCGACCTGCTCGCCGGGCCGTCCGAGGTCGCGGTGCTCGCCGACGACACCGCCGACGCCGAGCTCGTCGCCGCCGACCTGCTCGGGCAGGCCGAGCACGGCACCGAGTCCCCGGCGGCGCTGGTCACGACGTCCGAGCGGCTCGGGCTGGCGGTCGTCGCGGAGGCGGAGCGGCAGCTCGCGGCGCTGAAGACCCGCGACATCGCCGGGCCCGCCTGGCGCGACTTCGGGTCGGTGACCTGGGCGGCGGACGAGGCGACCGCGGTGGCGCTGATGGACGACCTCGCCCCCGAGCACCTCGAGATCCTCACCGCCGACGACGACCGGTACCTGGACGCCCTGCACAACTACGGGTCGGCGTTCCTCGGGCCGTGGAGCACCGTCGCGTACTCCGACAAGGGCATGGCGGGCACCAACCACGTGCTGCCGACCGCGGGCGGCGCGCGGCACAGCGCCGGGCTGTCGGTGTCGCGGTTCCTCAAGCCGCTCACCTACCAGCGCGCCGCGCGCGAGGCGACCCCGCTGCTGGCCGAGGCCGTCGAGGTGATCTCCTCGTACGAGGGGATGGCCGCGCACGGCGCGACCGCGACGCTCCGGCTCGCCCGGTACCGCTGAACCCGTCCACGAACGACACGAAAGGCAGACGAACATGGCGGACGACGAGCGCCGCGACGAACGGAACGACGAACAGGCCGGCGGCGGGCCGGCGCCGGCGGGCTCCGGCGGGCGGATCCCCGACCGGGCGCCGGGCGCGGCGGTGGCGATGTCCGCGCCGGTCCCGCGGACCATGCCGTCCGACTTCCGCATCTCGCTGCGGCCCGGCCACGGCGCGGACGTCCCGGGGACGGTGCACGGCGCGCGGCGGCAGCCGCTGCGCGGGTTCGAGGACGCCTACACCGACATCGTCGACTACATCGTGCGGATCACCCACCGCATCTGGGAGGACCAGGACGTCGGCTACATCTACGACACCTACAGCCCCGGCTGCCGCCTCTACGACGACACCGGGTTCAAGTACGGCGTCGAGCAGCTGGTGACGGGAACGATCCAGAGCATCAACGCCTTCCCCGACTGCCGGCACTACGCCGACGACGTGATCTGGGCGGGCGACGAGGACCACGGGTTCGTCACGTCGCACCGCGCGATCAACATCGGGCACCACACCGGCCCGTGGCGCTGGAGCCCGCCGACCGGGCGCCGCATGGAGACGTGGGTGATCGCGAACTGCGTCGTCCGGGAGAACGAGATCTACGAGGAGTGGGTCCTCTACAACACGGCCGCGAAGCTCGCGCAGCTCGGCATCGACGTGCGGGAGGCCGCCCGGATCTACGGCAACGAGGGCGGCGTCGCGCCGCTCGGCGAGCGCGGCGTCACCGAGGTCGAGCGGCTGGCCGGCGGCCGCCGCCCGCAGCCGTACCCGGCGGCGGACCCGCGCGCCGGGTTCGACCTGGAGCACACCGTCCGCGCCCTGTTCCACGACACCTACAACCGGCGCGACCTCAGCGCGGTCGACCGCGCGTACGCGCCGAACGTCCGCTGGCACGGGGCGTCGAACCGGTCCGGGTACGGGCGCGCGGACGTCCGGGGGATGGCGCGGAACCTGCTCGCCACGTTCCCCGACCTGGGGATGCAGGTCGACGAGGTGTACTGGATGGGCAACGACCGCGACGGGTACGCGGCGTCCGTCCGGTGGACGGCGGCGGGCACGCACCGCGGCCACGGCCTGTACGGGCGCCCGACCGGACGGCGCGTCCACCTGTGGGGCATCTCGCAGCTGTACTTCTCCGGCGGCCGCATCGTCGAGGAGTGGACGCTGTTCAACGAGTTCGACGTCCTCGCGCAGCTCCTGCGCGACGACCCGCCCGCGGCCTGACCGCCGTGCACCGGTGCCGGACATGACGCGGATCGTCTGCGCGCAGCTCGCCCCGGTCGTCGGCGACCTGCGCGGCAACCGGGTGCGGTCGGCGGCGGCGGTGCGGGACGCCGCCGCGCTCGGCGCGCACGTCATCGTGCTGCCCGAGCTGGTGACGTCCGGGTACGTGTTCGCGTCCGCCGCCGAGGCCGCGTCCGTCGCGATCACCCCGGCCGACCCGGTCTTCGGGGCGTGGGCGGACGCGGCGGGCGGCGCCGTGGTCGTCGGCGGGTTCTGCGAGCGGGGCCCGGACGGGCGCCTGTACAACAGCGCCGCCGTCGTCGACCGCGGCGCGGTCGCCGCCGTCTACCGCAAGACGCACCTGTGGGACACCGAGCAGCGGGTGTTCGCGGCGGGCGACCGCCCGGTCCCGGTCGTCCGGACGGCGGCCGGGCCGATCGGCGTCCCGATCTGCTACGACCTGGAGTTCCCGGAGGTGGTGCGGGCGCTCGCGCTCGGCGGGGCGCGGCTGCTCGCGGCGCCGGTGAACTGGCCGCTGGTGGACCGCCCGGCGGGCGAGCGGCCGCCGGAGGCGGTGATCGCGATGGCCGCCGCCCGCGTCAACCGGGTGTTCGTCGCGTGCTGCGACCGGACGGGCGACGAGCGCGGCGTCGCCTGGACGGGCGGCACCGTGATCGTCGGCGCGGACGGCTGGCCGCTCGCGACGCCCGGCCCGTCCGGGTTCGCGGTCGCGGACGTCGACCTGGCGGACGCGGCCGACAAGACCGCGAGCCCCCGCAACGACCTGCTGGGCGACCGGCGCCCCGAGCTCTACTGACCGCGCGGGTCGGGGATGATCCGGAACGCGACGAACGCCGGGAAGGTGCTCAGGGACGCGTGGTCGTCGGGGTGGCTCTCGGCCATCTCCGGGACGGGTCGCGGTTCGAGCAGCTCCTCGATGAGGAACCCGGCCCGCCGGAACACGGCGCCGAGGTCGGTGAGGGGCCGCCGCCACGCGCGGATCGGCCAGTCGTGGCCGTCGCTGAGCGACTCCTCGACCGCCTCGACGTCGAAGTAGGAGCCGCCGCGCCGCCACCACGACATCGCCGGGTGCTCGGTGGACAGGACGACCGCGCCCGCGGGCGCCAGCACCCGGCGGAACTCGCGGAGCAGCGCGACCGGGTCGTCCAGGTAGTGGACGGCGAGGGCGAGGACGACGAGGTCCACCGAGCCGTCCGGCACCCAGGCCAGCGGGTCGGCGAGGTCGTGCACCCGCAGGTCGGCGCGGCCGCCCGTCCGCTCCCGGGCCAGCTCGACGAACGTGGGGCTGGCGTCGCAGCCGAGGACCCGCGCGCCCCGCTCCAGCAGCTCCGCCGCGTACAGGCCGGGGCCGCATGCCGCGTCGAACACCGTCGCGCCCGCGACGTCGCCCGCGAGCCCGAGCACGGCCGGCCGGTCGTACAGGGCGTTGTAGGCGCTGGTCTCGGCGTGCGCGGCGTATTCGCGGGCGAAGCGTTCGTACATGCCCCGATCATCCCAGACAAGATCAACCGCGCTGTTCGCGCAGGTGGCCGCGGTACGCGCGCCCCGTGCCCCCGGCGTCGGCACGGGCCGCCGCCGCGGCCTCGCCGGGCGGGCGCCGCGGCAGTACGGTGATCGCCGGGAATCCGGGAGAACCGGATGAAACCGTCCGGGCTCGCCGCGGGTCAGATCTTCTGACGCGCGCAGGCGGCGGTCGGAGGGAGAAGAGAACCGTGAGCAGTGCCGACGACCCCGCCGACCGGACGTCCACGCCCGGGCCGTACGCCGACCTGTCGCGCGCGCCCCGCCCGCAGCCGCCCCGCCCCCACTCGAACCGCCCGCACGCCGACCGCGCGGGCGCCGACCGCGCGGGCGCCGACCGGGCGGGCGCGCCCCGGCCGTCCGGCGGCGAGTACGCGGGCCCCGCGTGGATCGTCGTCCCGCTGCGCGCCGTCGCGTTCGTGATCGTCCTGCCGTTCCGGCTGCTGTACGACCTGATCCGGGTGATCGGCAAGGGGCTCGGGTGGGTGCTCGGCGGCATCTGGAACGCCCTGTACAGGTGGGTCCTCGCCCCCGTGGGCCGCGCCGTCGCCACGACGCTGCACTACCTGCTCGTCGTCCCGGCGCGGTGGATCTACCGCGCCCTGCTGACCCCGCTGGGGCACGCGATCGTCGCGGTCCTGAAGTGGATCGGGTGGCTGCTCGACCTGGTGCTGCTGAAGCCGCTCGTCTGGCTGCTGAACGTGCTGGTCGTGATCCCGGCCGTCTGGCTGTGGAAGTACGTCCTCTACCCGCCGCTCGTGTGGATCGGGAAGGGGTTCCGGGCCCTGGG
This sequence comes from Actinomadura sp. WAC 06369, assembly GCF_003947565.1. NCBI lineage: Bacteria > Bacillati > Actinomycetota > Actinomycetes > Streptosporangiales > Thermomonosporaceae > Actinomadura > Actinomadura sp. WAC 06369. The sequence continues at coordinate 9,525 of NZ_QHJN01000051.1, forward strand.
GCGCGGCATCGCCTGGATGTGGAACGTCCTGGTCGTGACGCCGTGGGGCTACGCCGCGCGGTTCCTCAAGTGGACGTGGCGGGTGTTCGTCGCGACCCCGTGCTCGTGGCTGTGGAGGAACGTGCTCAGCCCGGTCGGGCGCGCCGTCGGCGCCGTGCTGAACGTGGTCGTGGGCATTCCGTACCGGGCCGTCCGGCAGGCGCTCCGCGACGTCCGGCTCTCGCTCCGCCGCATGTTCCGCGGCGTGTAGGACGCTTCCGGGCGCCCTCCGCCGCCGGGCACGGGAAGCGCGCCGGCTCCCGGAGGAACCGGCGCGCGCCCGATCACTTCTCGTTCTGGTCGGCCTCCGCGCCGCGCCGCTCGTTGCGCTCCCGCATCTTCGCGAGCAGCTCGCGCTTCGCCGCGGCGGCGTCGTCGCGGTCGCCGGACGTCCGCGCCGCCTCGCCGCGCAGCGCGCGCCGCGAGACGTTGCCGCGCTGGCCGCCGACACCCAGCATGTTGTTGCGCTTCTTGGCCATGGTCACTCCCGTGGTTCGTGCTCTGGACAGTGCTGCACGTCCGGCCCCGGGAGCACGGCGGGTCTCAGCCGCCGATCACGCTCCGCCCGGACGGGTCGGCGCGGCGGGGGCGGTACGCCCGGATCGGAAGCGGCCACCATCCGGTGGCCACGGCATTGATCAGCATGGGGCCAGGTTATGCGGCGGCACCCTGAATCGTCGACACGAAATCCCTGGGATACTGGCGGGCGATGTACCGACTCCTGTTCGCACTGGTCATCGCCCGGGTCCCGGCCGAGACCGTGCACCACCTGACGATGCGGGCGCTGCGGGCGGTCCAGTCCGTGCCGGGACTCGCCCCGCTGCTGCGCCGCCTGCTGGTCCCCCGCGACCCGGCCCTGGCCGTCCGCGCGCTCGGGCTCGACTTCCCGAGCCCGCTCGGCCTCGCCGCCGGGTTCGACAAGGACGCCGTCGCCTACGAGGCGCTCGGCGCCTTCGGGTTCGGGCACGTCGAGATCGGCACGGTGACCGGGCGCCCGCAGCCCGGCAACCCGCGGCCGCGGCTGTTCCGGCTCCCCCTCGACCGGGCCGTCGTCAACCGGATGGGGTTCAACAACGCGGGCTCCGAGGCCGCCGCCGAGCGGCTGCGCGGGCGCGGCTCCGGCACGGTCGTCGGGGTCAACATCGGCAAGACGAAGGCCGTGCCGGAGGCCGAGGCCGCCGCCGACTACGTCGCGAGCGCCCGGCGGCTCGCCCCCCACGCCGACTACCTCGTCGTCAACGTCAGCTCGCCGAACACCCCCGGCCTGCGGAACCTCCAGGCCGTCGAGCATCTGCGCCCGCTGCTCCGCACGGTGCGCGAGGCCGCCGACGGCGCCGCGGGCCGACACGTCCCGCTGCTGGTCAAGATCGCCCCGGACCTCGCGGACGCCGACGTCGACGCCGTCGCCGACCTCGCCCTCGAACTCGGCCTGGACGGCGTCATCGCCACCAACACCACCATCGGCCGCGACGGGCTGCGCAGCGCGCCCGAGCTGGCCGCCGAGACCGGCGGCCTGTCCGGCGCGCCGCTCAAGGACCGCTCGGTCGAGGTGCTGCGCCGCCTCCGCGCCCGCGCCGGCGACCGGCTCGTCCTCGTGTCCGTCGGCGGCGTCGAGACCGCCGACGACGTGTGGGAGCGCGTGCGTGCGGGCGCCACGCTCGTCCAGGGGTACACGGGGATGATCTACGGCGGGCCGCTGTGGGCGCGCCGCGTCCAGCGCGACCTGGCCCGCCGCCTGCACGGCAGCGCCTTCGCCACCATCGAGGACGCCCGCGGCTGACCCGCCCGGCAGGCCGCGCGGGTTCGGTGGAAGCGGACGTCAGTGGAAGAAGCCGTCGGCGATGAGTTCCGGCAGGACGGCGTCCGCGTGCGCGCGCACACTGCCGGCGTCCATTCCGGTGAGGCGCGCGATGGCGTCGAGGAGCGGTTCCAGGGGCAGCGAGCCGTCGCAGACGCCCGCGAGCCCGGCCTCGACCGTTCCGACGCCCGCCGCCCGGCGGAGCCGGCCGGTCTGGCGCAGCACGATCCGCTCCGGGTCCTCGGCGCCGGGCGGGCCGATCTGCTCCTGCACCAGACCGGGCGCCGCGCGCAGCGTTCGTCCACAGGCTGTGGAAAACTCGGCGCCCGCCCGGAACCCGTCGAGGACCTCGTCCACGTAGGCGCCGACGGGCTCCTCGACCGCGTGCCGCAGCTCCTCGACCCGCACCGGCCCGCCGCCGCGCCGCAGCGTGATCCACCCGAATCCGACGCCCGTCACCCGGTGCCGCTCGAAGTGCTCCAGCCACGCGTCGTACCGCGCGCGGTACTCCGGCGTGCCCGCCTCGCACGAGTCCCGCAGCCACAGTTCCGCGTACTCCGCCGGGTCCTGGACGTCCCGCTGGACGACCCACGCCGCGCACCCGGACGCCTCGGCCCAGCCGCCGACGCGCTCGTCCCACGGGACCCCGTCGACGTGCAGCCAATTGGCCAGGAGCTGGCAATATCCCCCGTCGTTCAGCATTTCCGCGGACTCCGTGACGAGCCGCCTGCAGAAGTCGTCGCCCGGCATTCCGGACTCGCGGTAGGTGAACGTGCGGTCGCCGGGCGGCGCGATGACGAACGGCGGGTTCGACACGATCAGGTCGAAGCGCCGTCCCCGCACGGGCTCGAACAGCGGCCCCCGGAGCGTCTCGGCGTTCTCGGTCCCGGACAGCGCGAAACTCATCTCCGCGAGGTCGAGCGCCCGCGCGTTGACGTCCGTCGCGGTGATGCGCCGCGCCTGCCCGCGCGCCCCGAGATGCACCGCCTGCACGCCGCATCCGGTCCCGAGGTCGAGCACGTTATCCACAGGGCTGTGGACAACCAGGCGCGCGAGGCTCCCGGACGCCCCGCCCGCGCCGACCACGTGATCGGGCGCCGGGACCCCGTCGCCCGGCCGCACCTTCCGGTCCGACACGACGTACCCGGCGTGGCCGTCCCCGCCGACGGCCTCCAGCGGCTCGACATGGAACAGCCCCCGGACCTCGCCGGCCGACTCCTCCGCGAGCCCCGCGCGGACGAGCTCGTCCGTCGTCCCGTCCGGGGGCACCGGCACCTGGAGCCACAGCAGCCGGGTCAGCACCTCCAGCGCCGACCCGCCCCGGGTCGCCCGCAGCGCGGGCACGATCTCGTCCCGCGCCAGCGCCCCGCCCGCCACCGGCCCCAGCAGCGCGCGCACACCGGCGACGGTGTACCCGGCCTCCTGCAGGACGTCACGGACACGGCTCAGCGGCACAGCAAGATCGGACATCCCCCCATCCTGCCCGCCGCCCCGCTCCCGCACCGCCGAACACCCCGGACGGGCGCGGACGGGCGGGCGCGGACGGACGGGCGCGGACGGACGGGTCAGGCGCGCCGCTGGTCGGGCGTCCTGCGGGTCAGGCGAAGTAGCGCTCGAAGCCCTGGGCGAGGGAGTCGGCGATGCGCTCGCGGAACCGCGGGTCCTTCATCTTGGCCGCCTCGTCCGCGTTGCGCATGTTGCCAACCTCCAGGAAGACCTTCGGGACGGTCGACATGTTCAGGCCGCCGAGGTCGTCGCGGAAGTCCATCCCCTTCTCGCCCAGGTAGTTCGAGTAGGGGACGCCGGTGCCCTCCTTGAAGGCGTCGCGGAGGGCGAGGCCCAGGTCGCGGGACGCGGGCACCACCGCGGCGTTCCGGCCGATCGACTCGGGCGCGATGATGTGGAAGCCGTGCCCGGACGCCGACGTGCCGTCCGCGTGGACGGACAGGGCCGCGTCGGCCTTCAGCTTGTTGGCGAGCCCGGCGCGCTCGGTAATGCACGGGCCGACGCCGTCGTCGCTGTCGCGGGTCAGGGTCACCTCGGCACCCTCGGCCTCCAGGGCCTTCTCGAGCCGCTTGGAGACGTCCCAGGTGAACGCGTGCTCGCTGTAGCCGTCGTCGGTGCTGGTGCCGGTCGTGTCGCACGCCTTGCTGCCGTTGCCGATCTTGACCTGCTTGTTGATCTCGTCCGGGTGGTCGGCGTTGCCGCCGTTGTGCCCCGGGTCGATCACGATCACCTTGCCGTCCAGCGGGGACGACGCGTCGGGCGACGCGGAACGCTGCTGTTCGGCGCCCGCGGGGGACGTGGCGCCCGCCGTCGGAGGCTGCGCCGCGTCCCCGGACCCGCCGCCCGTGCCGCAGGCGACGAGGGCGCCGAGGCTCAGCGCGAGGCCGACGACCGCAGGGCCGCCTCGTTTGATGCGCACAGGCAGATTCCTCCGTGATGGGTTCGTTATCGCCGATGCCAGTCTGCACCGGGCATCGAGTTCGTCAAACGAAAGTCACGGGGAAAGGCATTCCCGATCAGCGGAAAGGATCTTCCCGGCCGAGCAGCGCGGCGAGCGCCCGCGCCTCCTCCGCGTCCAGGCCGAGCACCACGCGGGGACGTCCCCACGGATGGTCGATGGAGTGCGCCACGTAACTCGCGACGGACTCCGACACCTGCTCGGTGAGGCCGCGCGCGTGCCTCCACCGCGACCAGGCCCGTTCCAACTCGCTCGCGGCGCGCTGCGCGCACGACACCAGCTCCGGATCACGCACGGCTGACCCCCCGATCGTCCACGACCCTTCCGTGCCGCCCCGGCGCGCGGGTCCGGGCCGGACGGCCGCGCCGGCGCCCGGCCGGGGGCCGTCCGGCCCGCCTGACCCCGGCCCGCCGAACGGTGAGTCCATTAACCCCCCGGCGGCCGTCCGGAGTCCGGCGAATGCCCCGGCCTTGGCCCGCCCGTTACCCGATGCGGACCGGTTCGGGAGACGTCAGGCGGGGACCGGGCCCGTGGTCGAGCGGACCACCAGGTGCGGGACGACGAGGTTCTGCCGGGCGGCGCGGGAGGGGTCGCCGATGCGGGCGGTGAGCATCTCGGCCGCGAGGCGGCCCATGTCGCGGCGCGGCTGGTCGACGCTCGTGAGGGAGATGTGCCGGATAGCCGCGAGATGGGTGTTGTCGTAGCCGATGACCGACAGGTCGGCGGGGACCCGCAGGTCGAGCTCCACCGCCGCCGAGAGCGCCCCGGTCGCGACGAGGTCGTTCGGCGCGAAGATCGCGGTGGGGCGGCGGTCGCGGCGCAGCAGGCCGCGCGCGGCCCGGTAGCCGCCCTCCTCGGTGAAGTCGCCCGGCTGCACGGCGATCTCGTCCTCCAGCCCGTGCCGCCGCATCGCCCTCTCGTAGCCGATGCGCCGGTACCGGGCGGCGGTCGAGCGGGTGCCCTCGATGTGGGCGATGCGCCGGTGGCCGAGCGACACCAGGTGGTCGACGGCGAGGCTGGCGCCGAGCTCGTCGTCGTCCACGACGATGTCGACGCCCTTGACGTCCCGCTCGCCGACCACGACGACGGGGACGCTCGCCGCCGCGTCCTTCAGCGAGTCGGGGACGACGCTGAGGAGCACCAGCCCGTCCACCCGCATCTCGAGGAACGCCTCGACGGCCTCGGCCTCGAACATCGGGTCCCAGCGGCCGCTGCCGACGAGCATGCGGAGCCCGGCGCCGTGCAGGCTCTCCTGCAGCCCGTCGAGGAACTCCGCGAAGAACGGGTTGTGCAGGTCGGCGACGATCGCGCCGATGAGGCGCGTGCGTCCCTCGACGAGGCTGCGGGCCACGGCGTTGGGCCGGTAGCCGAGTTCCCGCGCGGCCTGCAGGACGGCCTGCCGGCGGCGCTCGCTGACGTGCGGGGAGCCGCGCATCACCAGGGAGACGAGGGATTTGGAGACCCCGGCCCGCTCGGCGACGTTGCGGATCGTCGGCTTCGGCGCGGGCACGGACCTCCCCTCGTCGCGGGCGGCCGACGAGGGGCGCCGCGGCCTGGGCACCACGACGTCCCTCTGCGTCTTGTGCGGGGGGTCTACTTCACCAGACATGGCACTCCGTCCAGGGGGGCCTGCGGGACCTGCCGTCACGGCGCGCCTGGGGCCGCGGCGCGCCTCCTCCGCGCGGGAGGAGATGCCATGATGCCTTGGCTTCCCCACAAATCGTCGCAACAGGGAGTAACGGTCCGCCGCCAAACCGGGTTCGGGTCTGTGGTGTCCCGGATCACATCGCGGCACGGAGCGGGTCGCGCGAGGGGAACGGGACGCCCCGCGGCCGGCTCGGTACGGCGTGCCCCGGGCGGCGCCTCGGATACCCTGCGCAGGTGGCAGAACGTGCGGTGACCGGTGACAGGGCGCGGAGCCGGCAGCGCGGCGGGCAGGGACGTCGCAGGCTCAGCGTGGACGAACGACGGGAAGAACTGATCGAGGCCGCCCTGCAGCTGTTCAGCACGCGGTCGCCGGAGGACGTCTCCATCGACGACGTCGCGGCGGCGGCGGGCGCGTCCCGGGCGCTCGTCTACCACTACTTCGGCGGCAAGTACGAGCTGTACATCGCGGCGCTCGGCAGCGCGGCGAAGAAGCTGTCGGTGCTGCTGGAGCCGCCGACCGAGGGCAAGCCGCTGGAGCGGCTCGGCGTCTCGCTCGAACGGTACTTCGACTTCGTGGAGAGCCACGCGGCCGGCTACACGGCCCTGCTGCGCGGCGGCCCGGCCGACCGGTCGGGCGAGGTCGGCGAGATCGTCGACGGCATCCGCCAGCTCCTGCTGGACCGGATCCTGCACTCGCTGGCCGTGGACGTCCCGGAGCCGACGCTGCGGATCACGCTGCGCGCGTGGATGGCGGCCGTCGAGACGGCGGGGCTCGACTGGCTCGAGAACCGCGACGTCGCGCGGGCCGACCTGGAACGGCTCCTCGTCGACCACCTGGTCGTGATGCTGCACGTCGCGGGCCGGCACGACCCCGGCACCGGCGCCCTGTTCGACCGTCTCGCGCACGAGGAGCTCACCCCGGGGCAGGCGGCCGGGCCGCTGTCCGGGCAGGCGTGAGGTCCGGCCGGGCGGCCGGCTGAGCACCGCCGGGCCGGCGGGCCCCGCCGGGGCGATCGGTCCACTCGGGACGGGTGTGACCGCCGTGACTCGGGTGACCACTATCGGCCACCCCCTTGCCGCGCGCGCCCGCCGTGGTTCCGTCCATGTTCCGGGCATGCCGGAGTCCCGCCCGGCGAGTCGCGGGCGGGACGTCCGATCGAACCGTGAGCGGGCCGGGACCGCGATTCTCGGATGACCGTGGTCCCGGGCCGTTCCCGGCCCCCCTGTGATGCGTCCGGCGTGCCGGTGCGGGGCGCGCCGGCCCGGCGCGGCTACTCCGAGCGCTGCTGCGGGATTCCCGCCAGCAGCGCCCGCACCTCCGCCTCGCGGTAGCGCCGGTGCCCCCCGAGCGTCCGGATGGACGTGAGCTTGCCCGCCTTCGCCCAGCGCGTGACGGTCTTGGGGTCGACGCGGAACATCGTCGCCACCTCCGCCGGCGTCAGCAGGGGCTCGGCCTCTGGCGTACGTGCTGACATGTTTGCGGCCTCTCCTCCGTGGACCGATGACAGCGATCCTGCGATTGATCCTCGCGCGGTCACTGATGTCCCCTATGGCCCGAAAGAGCCACTATGACATCACAACGTGTAACCTTGCCACCACTGAGCGCAACAAGCAAGTTCCTGGCGTACGTTGCGGGCAAACATCCCCTCGTACGCCACGAGCTGCGCATCGGCGATGAACATCGGGTCACGCTGTGTGATTCTAGCGACACGTATAGTCGTATCGCGCGCAGATTCGGGAATTTTGTTCAGTACGTCCACGGGACCGGCATCCCGACGGGCTTCAGTTGGCGGACTCCAAAGCCCGGACGGGGCGCCAGCGGGCCAGGAGCCGCTTGTACATCGCGACGGTCAGCTCCGCCTCACCGCGCTCCATCCCGGTGAGGGCCACCGACATCTCCGCGACCGACTCGTCCGCCCGCAGCGCCTCGTCGTCCAGGAGACGGACGAGCCCGCCGTAGTCGAGCTCGACGAGCGCGCGGGGATGGAACTCGCCCAGCCACCGGGACAGCGTCTCCAAGCGCCCGGCGGAGAGCAGGTACACGTCGCCCGAGCCGTCCCCCAGGGTCTCCCGGACGATCGGCAGCGCGTGGTCCACGCGGCGGCGGGCCTCGCCCATCGACGTGACGTAGAGCAGCGTGCGCGGGGGCGCGGCCGTCGCGGGCCCCTGCCCCGCGAGCTCGCACGCGGCGCCGCCGTCCGGTCCGGGGGCGCCCAGGGTCAGCGAGCGCTCGGTGCGGACGAACGGCACGAACCAGTCCAGCGGGACGTGCCACGTGCTCGTCAGGATGTGCGGGCGCATCGGGCGCCCGGCCCGCTTCCAGCGCTCGAACGCCTGCGCGATGCGCTCGGACTGCGGCGGCGGGACGAACGCGGCGGCGACCCCCGCCGGGTGCTCGTCGCGGAACCGCTCGAACGCGATCCACGAGCGCAGCCGCGTCTCCCACGGGCACACGTAGATCATGTCGTCGGTGCGGCGCACGTAGGCGTCGCGGCTCTCCCGGTCCGGGACGGCCTCCGGCGGGACGGCGGCGAGCCGGTGGGCCGCGTCGCGCTGCTCGGCGCCGAGCGCGTGGATCCGTCGCGGGCGCCGCCGGGACTCGGCATAGGCCGTCCACAACGTCCGCGCCGGTTCCTGGAAGGCGGTCACCGGTTCGTATACCCGTAGGTACGCGGCGTACGGAAACACGAACGCATCGTGGCACGAGACCCGCCCGGCGGTCGCGGCGACGGGCCCGGCGAGACGCCCGCGTTACCTCCCGGTGGGGCTCCGCGCGCCCTAGGCTGATCAGTGGACAGGAAGGAGGGCACTACCGTGCCTAACGTCTTCGGGTCGCCCCACAAGGGCTCGGAACCCCGCCACGAGCAGGTCGTCTTCTGCCAGGACGAGGCCAGCGGCCTGCGCGCCATCATCGCGATCTACTCCACCGCCCTCGGGCCGTCCCTGGGCGGCACCCGCTTCTACCCGTACGGGTCGGAGGAGGAGGCGCTCGCCGACGTGCTGAACCTCTCCCGGGGCATGGCGTACAAGAACGCCCTCGCCGGGCTGGACCACGGCGGCGGCAAGGCCGTCATCCTCGGCGACCCCTCCAAGGACAAGACCGAGGCGCTCCTGCGCGCCTACGGACGGTTCGTCAGGTCCCTCGGCGGCCGCTACTACACCGCGTGCGACGTCGGCACGTTCAGCGAGGACATGGACCTCGTCGCCCGCGAGTGCGAGTTCGTCACCGGGCGGACCGTCGCGAACGGCGGCGCGGGCGACTCGTCCATCCTGACGGCCTACGGCGTGTTCCAGGGGATGCGCGCCGCCGCCGAGACGGTGTGGGGAGCCCCCACCCTGCGCGGCCGGCGGGTCGGCGTGGAGGGCGTCGGGAAGGTCGGCCACCGCCTCGTCGAGCACCTGCGCGAGGACGGCGCGGACGTCGTCGTCTGCGATGTGAGCGAGGCCGCCGTCGAACGCGTCCGGGCGCTGCACCCCGAGATCGAGGTCGTCGCGGACGGCGACGCGATGATCCGCGCGGACCTCGACGTGTACGCCCCGTGCGCGCTCGGCGGGTCCCTGAACGACGACACGGTGCCCGCCCTCGGCGCCCGGGTCGTCTGCGGCGCCGCCAACAACCAGCTCGCGCACCCCGGCGTGGAGAAGAACCTCGCCGACCGGGACGTCCTGTACGCGCCCGACTACGTGGTGAACTCGGGCGGTGTGATCCAGGTCGCGGACGAGATCACCGGGTTCGACTTCGAACGCGCCAAGTCGCGGGCGTCCGGCATCTACGACACGACCCGGAAGATCTTCGAGCTCGCCGCCGACGAGGGGGTCCCCCCGGCGGTGGCCGCCGACCGCCTCGCCGAGCGCCGGATGTCCGAGATCGGCCGTCTGCGCGGCATTTTCGTCTGACCCCGCACCGGCCGTCGTGGGGCGCCGTAACCGCGTCCCACGACGGCCGTCGGGCTCTTGACGTTCCGTTCGGCCCGGCGTGACCAGCGCTCACATGACGTCAAGTCGGTCCACTGGCACCTACCGGATACACTGGAGTTCCCGAACAAGAGCGCCGCCACGTACCGCCGAAGTACCGAGCCGGGCGCAAAACGGGTACGGTTGTACTCGTGACTGACGCATGGCTCATCAGGCATCGGTTCGTGTGGTACACGCGCGCGTTGATGGGCCCACGAAAGCCCTGACCATCGAGGGGGTCGAGCCAATGGGTCGCGGCCGAGCCAAGGCCAAGCAGGTGAAGGTTGCCCGCCAGCTCAAGTACAACAGCGGCAACACGGACCTCGACCGCCTGAAGAGCGAACTCGGAGTCAAGGACTCCGCCGGCGACGACTACGACGAGCTCGCCGAGAAGTACGCCGACTATGCCGATGACTACGGCACCGAGGACCGCAAGGACCAATCCTCGGGTTGATGTCTGACACCAGCGCCATCCCCCGCGTCGCGGGGGGTGGCGCTGGTGTTTGTTCACCCTGTTCTCTTGCGTCGCCCTCGGCGCGCTTCGGCCTGGGCGCGTTCGTACGGCTCTGAGAGCGCCGTGAGGCGTCCGGGGTTACCGGGTTTTGGCCAGGAACGCTCCAAAGGCCCTACGAGGCTTCTGGGGCCTTCGGGGGCGTCCGGGGCGGTCAGGTGAGGGTGGCCTGGCCGGTGCCCTCGGTGGTCTCCCCGAGGATCCAGGACGGGACGCCGCGCTCGGCGAGCAGACGCAGCGCCGCGTCGGCCCTGTCGGGCGCGACGATCGCGGCCATGCCCACACCGAGGTTGAACGTCTTGTCCATCTCGGCCTGGGGCACGTCGCCGTGGCTCTGCAGCACGCGGAACAGGGGCGGGACCTCCCAGGAACCGCGGTCCAGGACGGCGTCGACGTTCGCGGGCAGGGAGCGGGCGAGGTTCGCGGCGAGGCCGCCCCCGGTGATGTGCGCGAACGCGTGGACGCCCCCGGCGGCGGTCAGGGCGAGGCAGTCCTTGGCGTAGATCCGCGTCGGGGTGAGGAGCTCCTCGCCGAGAGTGCGGTCGAGGTCGCCGGGGCGGGAGTCGAGGGCCAGGTCCGTCGTGGCGAGGATGTGCCGGACGAGCGAGTAGCCGTTCGCGTGCACGCCCGACGAGGCCATCGCGATGACGGCGTCGCCCGCGCGGACGCGTTCGGGGCCGAGGATGTCGTCCGCCTCGACGACGCCCGTTCCGGCGCCCGCGATGTCGAACTCGTCCGGTCCGAGGAGGCCGGGGTGCTCGGCGGTCTCGCCGCCGACGAGGGCGCAGCCCGCGAGGGCGCACGCGTCGGCGATGCCGCCGACGATGTCGGCGATGCGCTCGGGGACGACCTTGCCGCAGGCGATGTAGTCGGTCATGAACAGCGGCTCGGCACCGCACACCGCGAGGTCGTCGATGACCATGCCGACGAGGTCGTGGCCAACGGTGTCGTAGACGCCGAGGCGGCGGGCGAGGTCGACCTTGGTGCCGACGCCGTCGGTGGAGGTGGCGAGCAGCGGGCGCTTGTAGCGCTGGAACGCGGAGGCGTCGAAGAGCCCAGCGAAGCCGCTGGCGTCGTCCACGACCTCGGGACGGCGGGAGCGGGCCACCCGGGACTTCATCAGCTCGACGGCGCGCTCGCCGGCCGCGATGTCCACCCCGGCGGCCTCGTACGAGGTCATCGTCCGGCCTCCAGCAGGTGCTTGCCGCGCTCGGACCGCTCGACCTCGATGGGGTAGACCCCGTCGAAGCAGGCGCGGCAGAGGCGGTCCTTGGCGATGTGCGACGCGGAGATCAGCTCGTCCAGCGAGATGAAGCCGAGGCTGTCGGCGCCGATGGAGTCGCGGATCTCCTCCACCGACAGGTTCCCGGCGATCAGCTCGGCGCGGGTGGCGAAGTCGATGCCGTAGAAGCAGGGCCACGCGACGGGCGGGCTGGAGATGCGGACGTGCACCTCGGCGGCGCCCGCGTCGCGCAGCATCCCGACGATCGCGCGCTGCGTGTTGCCGCGGACGATCGAGTCGTCGACGACGACGAGGCGCTTGCCCTCGATGGCCTCGCGCAGCGGGTTCAGCTTCAGCCGGATGCCGAGCTGCCGGATCGTCTGGGACGGCTGGATGAACGTCCGTCCGACGTAGGAGTTCTTGACGAGCCCCTGACCGTAGGGGATGCCGGACGCCTCGGCGTAGCCGATCGCGGCCGGGGTGCCCGACTCGGGCGTCGGGATGACCATGTCGGCCTCGACGGGGTGCTCGCGGGCCAGGCGGCGACCCACCTCGACGCGGGTGGCCTGGACGCTGCGCCCGGCGATGGTCGTGTCGGGGCGGGCGAGGTACACGTACTCGAACAGGCAGCCCTTGGGGCGGGCCTCGGCGAACCGCTCGGAGCGGACGCCGTCCGCGTCGATCGCGATCATCTCGCCGGGCTCGATCTCCCGGACGAACCGGGCGCCGACGATGTCGAGGCCGGCGGTCTCGGACGCGACGACCCAGCCGCCGTGGCCCTCCAGGGAGCCGAGGACGAGCGGGCGGATGCCCTCCGGGTCGCGGGCGGCGTACAGGGTGTGCTCGTCCATGAAGACCAGCGAGTACGCGCCGCGGGTGGCGGGCAGGACGTGCCGCGCCGCCTGCAGCGGGCCGCCCTCGCGGGCGCACAGCAGGGCGGTGAGGACCTCGGTGTCGGTGGTCGCGGTGAGGGTGCCCGGGGGCAGCTCCTCGGCGAGTTCGCGGGTGTTGATCAGGTTGCCGTTGTGGACGAGCGCGAGCCCGCCCGCGTCGGTCGGGCGGAACGTGGGCTGCGCGTTCTCCCACGTCGGCGAGCCCGTCGTGGAGTAGCGGCAGTGGCCCACGGCGATGTGGCCGCGCAGGGTGTTCAGGACGGACTCGTCGAAGACCTGGGCGACGAGGCCCATGTCCTTGAAGACGACGATACGGTCGCCGTCGCTCACGGCGATGCCCGCGGACTCCTGCCCGCGGTGCTGGAGCGCGTACAGGCCGTAGTAGGTGAGCTTGCTCACCTCCGCCTTGGCCGCCTGGTCCCCGGGGACCCAGACGCCGAACACCCCGCAGGCGTCCTGCGGGGGGCGGTCGGTGGGATCGATGTCGTGGCTCAGACGTCCATCACGGAGAGGCACGCCCGTCAGTCTAGATGCCACCTTCACCTGCTCGGATCGGTGGATCTCATTAAGCGACCTTTACCCCCTGCTACCACGGGCTTCAGGCGCGGCACGGAAATGTATGGCCCGAGACGGGGAGGACTGGATGACGCTGCCTGGGTACCACACCTACACACCCCCCGCCCCGCGCCCGCGCAGCGGGCTGGCGCGGGCGTCCCTGGTGCTCGGGATCGTCGGGCTCCTGGGGCTGGCGGTGTGCCTGCTGGGCGTGGTGCCCGCGCTCGTGGGACTCGTCCTCGGCGCCGTCTCGCTGGCCCGGCACGACGCCGACCGCTGGCCCGCCGTGGCGGGGGTCGCGTGCGCCGCGGTGGCGCTCGTCCTCGGCGGCGTGGCGCTGTTCGTCCTGCTGAGCAAGGCGGCGGAGTGCGGCGACGAGAGCCGGTACCCCAGCGCGGACGAGCGCCGCGGCTGCGTCGAGCGCGAGTTCCCCTTCGCGCGCTCCAGCCTGGCGCCCATCTCCAGGTGACGCCCGCTCCACCGACCGGCGCTAGGACGGCCCTCGGTCGGCCAGGATCCGGACGGCTTCGGCGTCGAGCGCGGACGCGTACACGCGGAGGTCGTCGATCAGGCCGCCGAACCCCGGTTTCGTCTGCTCGCTGCCGAGGAGGATGGGGCCCGCGGGCGGGACGACGGGCTCGTCCAGTCCCTCGGCCACGTCCTGCACACCGTCGACGTACAGGACCATCCCCTGGGCGTTCACGACGAACGCGATGTGGGTCCACTCCCCGACGGTGAGGCGCGCGTGGGTGTCCATGTAGTCGGGGCCCTTGGCGGTGAACAGCTGGAGCCGGAGACGCATGGCGTCCGGGTAAAGCCACAGGCCCAGACCTCGTGCGTCGTTCTCCCCGACCGGCTTGTACAGGAGGCTGCGCCACTCCCCCGTGGGTTCCTCGGTCACGTTCACGGAGAACGCCACCGTGAAACCGAAGATCTGGCTGAAGACGAGCTGGGGCGCGGCGGGGATCACGGCGCGCGCGTGTGCGCCGAGAGCGAGCGCCTCCCCGGCGCGTCCCGGGACGATCTCGGCGACCTCGTCCAGTTCGGCGTCCGGTGCGGCGCCGGACGCGACGTGCACCCGGCGGCCCTCCACGGTCGCGACGTCGAACGTCCAGTGCGCGACGAGCATGGCGTCACCTCCATGCCCCCGATCGGCCGGTGGTGACCACGCTCCCAGCGCGGGGGCGCGGTGGCAAGACCCGAATCCGGGCCCTACTCCAGGGGGAGGTAGGGCGACAGGTCCGCGCGCGCGCCGCTCGCCCGGACGCGGCCGTCCGCGACGGCGTCCGCCCATGCGAGGCGTCCGGTCGCGAGGGCGATCCACGTGGCCGCGTCCGTCTCGACGACGTTCGGCGGGGTGCCGCGCTTGTGGTGCGGCCCCTCGATGCACTGCACGGCCGCGTGCGGCGGGACCCGCACCTCCACCGACCGTCCGGGCGCCCGCCCGGCGAGGTCGTCCAGCAGGTGCCGCACCGCGCCCCGCACGACCGGGCGGGCCGCGCCCGTCCCGGCGTCCCCCATGGCCGCGACGGTCTCGAAGGCGGCGCGCCGCAGGTCCGCGGCGTCGTCCCCGCCGGTGTACGGCGGCAGGCCGAGCGCGGCGCGCTGCTCGTTCAGGACGGCGGCGGTCAACGGTTTCCGGGGCACGCACCGAAGCTACCGCGTCGGCGCCCCGCCGCCTCCGCCCGCGACCGGAGGCGGCGGGCGCGTTTTTGCGCGGCACGCCCCATGCGCCTACGCTCCGGGCGGCTGGCGCGCTCACCCGGGCGGTCGTCCCCCCAAAAGGCACGAGCCGCCGGAAATGACGGTAAAAAAGGACCGATGCCAGGCGGGGAGTGAACAGGACGGGGAGGCGGCGAACTCGCTCCCCGGAGGACACGGAGGTTCGTCAGATGCCCGAGGCGCTGCCCCTGCAGCCTGGTGACCCGCGAAGACTCGGCGCGTACGGGATCACGGGCCGGCTCGGCGTCGGTGAGCAGGGCGCCGTCTTCCTCGGCGCGGACCCCGCCGGGCGCACGGTCGCGGTCAAGCTGCTGCACGTGCGGCTGAGCGGCGAGCCCGCCGCCCGGGGCCGGTTCACCGCGGCGTTCGAGGCCGCCCGCCGGATCTCCGGGTTCTGCACCGCCGCGGTGCTGGACGCCGACGTGCAGGACGACCGCGCCTACGTCGTCTCCGAGTGCGTGGACGGCCCGTCCCTCCAGCAGCTCGTCGACGAGGAGGGCCCGCGCGGCGCCGCCGTCGTGGAACGCCTGGCCGTGGGCCTGGCGGTCGCGCTGGCGGCCGTGCACCGCGCCGGCGCGGTGCACCACGACCTGAAGCCCGCGAACGTCCTGCTGGGGCGGGACGGCCCCAAGATGTGCGACATCGGCGTGCACGGCGCGCTCGACGCGGTGCTCGGCGACACCCGCTGGGACCCCGACGCGAGCGACCCGTCCCACCTGCTCTACCGGGCACCCGAGCAGCTC
Source organism: Actinomadura sp. WAC 06369 (assembly GCF_003947565.1). NCBI lineage: Bacteria > Bacillati > Actinomycetota > Actinomycetes > Streptosporangiales > Thermomonosporaceae > Actinomadura > Actinomadura sp. WAC 06369. Next base: position 25,073 of record NZ_QHJN01000051.1, read on the forward strand.
AGCGGCCTGCGCGCGGACCCGCCCGCGGACGTCTTCGCCTGGGCCTCGACGCTGCTGTTCGCCGCGACGGGGGCGCCCCCCTTCGGCGACGGCTCGCCGTCCGAGACCGTCCAGCAGATCATGTACGACGACCCGGACCTGTCCGCGGCGCCCGACGCGCTCCGCGAGGTGCTGGCGGCCGCGCTCGCCAAGGACCCGGCCGCGCGCCCCACCGCCAAGGGCCTGCTCGAACGCCTCCTCGACGAGGGCGGCCCCCTCGCCGCCCGGATGCCCGCCTCGCTCGTCGCCGAGGGCCGCGCGCTCGCCGCCGGGGCCGTCCCGGCGCCGAAGCCCCCGCCCGCCGTGGAGCTCGACCCCGGCGCGTTCGAGGCGACCACCACGTTCGGCGCCGTCGCCGACGACCGGACGACCACCATGGGCGCCGTCACCGACGACCGGACGGCCGTGATCGGCGCGCTGCCGGCCGGGGACGGCGAGACCCGCACGTTCGACGCGGTCCCCGAGACCCGCGACCCGACCGCCCCCCACCTCATCCCCGGGCTGCGGGCGGTCGACGACGACGAGCCGCCGCGGCGCTCGCCGTCCTTCCCGTCGCTCCGCGGGATGCGCCGCCCCGGCAACCACGTGCTGGGCGTGGCGCTGTCGCTGCTGATCGGCGTCGGCGTCGGCATCGCGATCATCGCGCTCGTGCTGTGGCCGCAGCTCAAGGGCGACGACACCGCGGAGCCGCCCGCGGGCGCCGGCGACACCCGTCCCGTGTCGGTCGTCCCCAAGTCGTTCGCGGGGACCTGGACCGGCACGATGGTCAACAACAACAGCCAGGCGTCCTTCCCCCTCGAAGTCACGTTCGAGGAGGGCGCCACCACGGCGCGCGTCGTCTACCCGAAGGAGAAGTGCAATGGCACCCTCACGTTCGAGAGCGGCACCAACAGCAGCCTGAAACTCGCCCTGGAGGTCCCCCGGCCGTGCACCCCTGGAGCCGTGGAAGCCACCCTCCAGCCCGACGGCACCATCCGGTACGCCTGGACCCGGCCCGGCACGAATCTCGGCTACCAGGGCGCCCTCAGCCGCCGCTGACGCGCCCGCCCGTGAACCCGGTCACGTAAGATGGCCCGGCTCCCAGCATGACGCCGGGCGTCACGGGTCCCGGACCGTCCCACCCGCCACTTGGGTCTAGCCTTGGCCGTGCGGCAGACGGTTCTTTACTGTTCATTGACCTGAGGAGAGGACGTGGAGACCCCCACCTCCACCGCCCTTCGGCGCGGCGGACGCCGTGCCGCCGTGGCCGTGCTCGCCATCGCGACCGCCCTGCCCCTGCTGGGCACGTCGGCACCGACCGCGGCCGCCGCACCCGTCGCCGCCCCCATGGCCGACCCGGGCGACTCGGAGAAGTTCAGGCAGCTCAGCAACCAGATCGAGAAGCTGGAGAACGAGTACGGCGGCGACCTGGCGAAGCTGAAGGACACCCGGTACGCGGTCACCGAGGCCATGAAGAAGGCCAAGGTGCTGGAGAAGGACCTGGTGGCCGCCCGCGAGGTCGTCGCCCGCCTCGCCGCGACCCGCTACATGACCGGCGGCGAGGACCCGACCGTCCAGTTCCTGGCGGCCGCCGAGCCCACCGACCTGCTCAGCAACGCCAGCCTCATCAGCCACCTCGCGCAGAACAAGGCGGGCAAGGTCGAGCAGATCCAGACGCTGATCGACGAGCAGAACCAGGCGCGCAAGAAGGCCGAAGAGAAGATCGACGCCCTGGAGAAGGAGATCAAGGAGCTGAAGGGCCGCCAGGCGCAGATCAAGCAGCTCGTCAAGAAGTACAAGCCCGAGTCGCCGAGCACCGGCATGGGCGGCGTCACGTCCCGCATGCTCAACGTCAAGAACACCATGGACGTCGAGTTCGGACCGTTCCCGACCATCGGCTGCGTCCGCTACGCGGGCGACCCGCAGGACCACGCCACCGGCCGCGCCTGCGACTTCATGGTCACGACCGGCGGCGCCGTCGCGTCCGGCAGCGCCAAGTCCCAGGGCGACCAGGTCGCCGACTACGCCATCTCCCACGCCAGCCAGCTCGGCATCAAGTACGTCATCTGGCGGCAGCGCATCTACGACATGCGCAGCCCCGGCTGGCGCACGATGGAGAACCGCGGCGGCGCCACCGCCAACCACTACGACCACGTCCACATCTCAGTCTTCTGATCCCCTCCGGGAGGGCGCGTGGGGTCCTCTGCTGCACTGGCGCGCGTGCTGGACGGGGCGGGCGGGCCGCCGCTGCGGCCGCTGCCGGGCGAGGTCGCCGGGCTGCTGCGGTCGCTGGAGTGCCCGCCGCGGCTGGCCGCCCACCTCCGCCTCGTCCACGACGTCGCCGCGCGGCTCGCCGACTGGGTCGCGGAGCGGCACCCGGACGTCCGGTTCGACCGGCGGGCCGTGCTCGTCGGCGCCGCCACCCACGACATCGGCAAGACCCTGCACGTCGCCGAGCTCTCCGGGCCCGGCTCGTCCCACGAGGCGGCCGGGCGGGACCTGCTGCTGCGGCACGGCTTCGACGCCGGCCTCGCCCGCTTCGCGGCCACCCACGCGTCCTGGGCCGACCCGGGCGTCACCTTGGAGGACCTGCTGGTGAGCGTGGCCGACAAGGTGTGGAAGGGCAAGCGGGTCCCGGAGCTCGAAGACCTGCTCGTCGGCCGGCTCGCGCGGGCGGCGGGCCGGGAGCCCTGGGAGGAGTTCGCCGCCCTCGACGACTTCCTCACCGCCGTCGCCGACGCCGCCGACGAGCGCCTCGCCTACCAGAACGCCCACCCGGTCCGCTGAGGGACCGGGCCCGTCACGGCTGTTCGATCGTGACGGACACCTCCACCGAGTGGTCGTGCTCGTCCCGGCCCAAGACCGCCTGGCGCACCTCGTCGTGGGACACGGCGACGCCGCGGGCGGCGACGGCGTCGAACAGGGCGACCACCGCCGGGTGCACCGAGCCCTCCGGGAGCGGCCCGCCGGTGGCCGAGCGCCAGGTCGCGACGAGCTCGCGGCGCTCGGGCAGGACGCCGACGACCGTGCCGGGGCCGCCCCACCCGTCGGGCGCGGGCTCCGCCGTCGGCCAGCAGCACACGACCTCCGCCCGGTCCGGGGCGTCGCCCTCCCGCACGGCCGTCCAGAACTGCCCGGACGGGCCGAGGCCGTCGCTTCGCAGGTCGGCGAGCAGCCCCATCAGCAGGTCGTTCGCCGCCTCGTCGTCGGTCTCGTGGTCGCCGTCCGTCCGCACGGCGAGGGCGCGGGCCACGTAGGGGCGGGCGTGGCTCTCGCGCTCGGTCACCTCGACGGGGGCCGCGAAGGACGACACGACGAGCCGGGCGTTCTCGAACGCCGCGTCCTCGCGGGCGCGGTCGGCGAGGACCCGCTGCCGGTGCTCGTCCAGCGCGGACGCCGCGTCGCCGTCCCGGACCGCCGCCGCGACCGCCGGCAGCGGCAGCCCGGCGTCGCGCATCGCCCGGACCAGCGCGCCCGACCGCACCTGGCCCTCCGAATAGCGCCGGTACCCCGTCGCCGCGTCGACCTCCGCGGGGGAGAGGACGCCCTTCTCGTCGTAGTGGCGCAGCGCCTTCACGCTGAGGCCCGTCATGTTCGCGAACTCACCGATGCTCAACACGAATCCAGTGTCGAACCTCCCCTTACAGGAGGGTCAAACGCGCACTGCGGGGCTAGTAGGCACCTCTCGCGACAAGGCCGGTGGAGAAGGTCGCATCGCTGAGGAAGTCGGCGGTGAGCCGGACTCCGGTGAGCCGTTCCGCCAGAGCGAAAGCGCATGCGGTCGGGTCGAAGTCGACCTGTTCCCTGTGCTCATCGAGGTCGAATCCCACTTCCGCCATGAGAGGGACCAGTTCGTCCGGAGCGGCGCCGCCCCTCTGGGTGGGGAAGAGCGGCTCGAACTCGGTCCGCAGCTCGCCGTCCTCCCACCGGTTGAAGTCGCCTACGGCGTTCACGTTGCGGAAGTGGGAGATCAGGCGGGTTCCGCGCGACACCGGCTCCACCAGACGCCGCTGAATGCCCAGATAGCCGTTGATCTCCAGCCCCAGCACCCAGTCGCCCCCGTCGCCCAGGACGGCGGTCGCGCCGATGAGGAGCCGATCGTCCTCGAACTCGTCCCAGCAGGCCCACGTCCGGTTCGAAAGCTCGGCGTACCCGCGCAGGTCGCCGTCGGCCTCGGCCCGCATCGCCCGGAGGAAGTCCTGCGGGGTCATGCCGCGCACCAGGGTCGCGCAGTAGCCCTCGATCAGTTCGCCGAACGGTTCCTCATCAATCCATCGGTAGTCGTCCGCTGCAGCCGGCATGCGGGCAGTCTGCCGGCCGCCTCCGACAGACACGCGAAAAGGCGCCCTCCGGTCGGGAGGGCGCCTTTCGCCGCGTCGTCAGTCCGCGTAGCTCGGAAGCATGCGCTCGTGGGACTCGCGCAGTTCGTGCAGCGGGATGCTGAACAGCTCGTCCTGCCCCGCGACCGTCACGGACAGCGCGTCGCCGCCCGCCACGCCGAGCTGGGCCACCGGGACGCCGTGCGCCTCGCACAGCGCGGCGACCTTCGCCTCCGCGCCCGGCAGGATCGCGACCATCGCCCGCGCCACCGACTCGCTGAACAGCTGGACGAACGGGTCGCCGTGCAGGGTGACCCGCGCGCCGAGGCCGCCGCGCAGGCACGACTCGACCAGCGCCTGCGACAGGCCGCCGTCCGACAGGTCGTGCACCGTCGTCACCAGCCCGTCCCGGACGGCCAGCTGCAGGACGTTCGCGAGGGCGCGCTCCGCCGCCAGGTCGACCAGCGGCGGCAGCCCGCCCAGGTGCCCGTAGACGACGTGCGCCCACTCGGACCCGCCGAACTCCTCGCGGGTCTCGCCGAGCAGCGCGATCGTCGCGCCGTCCGTCGTCAGCGCCATGTTCACCCGCCGCCGGACGTCCTCGTGGACGCCCAGCACGCCGATGACCGGCGTCGGGTTGATCGGCGTCGAGCCGGTCTGGTTGTAGAAGCTGACGTTGCCGCCCGTGACGGGGACGCCGAGGTACTCGCAGGCGTCCGCGAGGCCGGTCACGGCCTGCTGGAACTGCCACATGACGCCCGGGTCCTCCGGGGAGCCGAAGTTGAGGCAGTTCGTCACGGCGAGGGGGCGGGCGCCGGTCGCGGCGACGTTCCGGTACGCCTCCGACAGCGCGAGCTGCGCGCCCGAGTACGGGTCGAGGCGCGTGTACCGGCCGTTGCCGTCCAGCGACAGCGCGATGCCCAGGCCCGACTCGTCGTCGATCCGCACCACGCCCGCGTTCTCCGGCTGCGCCAGGACCGTGTTGCCGAGGACGTACCGGTCGTACTGGGACGTCACCCACGTCTTGCCCGCCAGGTTCGGCGACCCGGCCAGCCACAGGACGGTCCGGCGCAGCTCGTCGCCCGTGGACGGGCGGGTCAGCCGGCCCGGCGTGTCCGCCTGGAGGGCGCCGAGGTCGTGCGGCGGCTCCAGCGGACGCCGGTAGACCGGGCCCTCGTCGGCGGCGGTGCCCGGCGGGATGTCGACGATCGTCTCGCCCTGCCAGCGCATCACCAGCCGGCCCGTGTCGGTGACCGTGCCGATCACCGTGGCGGGGATCTCCCAGCGGGCGCAGATCCGCATGAAGCGGTCGACGTTCTCCGGCGTGACGACCGCCATCATGCGCTCCTGCGACTCGCTCATGAGAATCTCCTCAGGGCGCAGCGTCGCGTCGCGGAGCGGGACGGCGTCGAGCTCGACGTCCATGCCGCCGGTGCCGGCGGCCGCCAGCTCGGTCGTCGCGCACGACACCCCGGCGGCGCCGAGGTCCTGCACGCCGACCACGAGATCCTCGCGGAACAGCTCCAGGCAGCACTCGATCAGGAGCTTCTCCATGAACGGGTCGCCGACCTGCACGGACGGGCGCTTCTGCTGCGACTCGTCGTCGAACGTCGCCGACGCCAGGACGGACGCGCCGCCGATGCCGTCCGGGCCCGTCCCGGCCCCGAACAGGATCACCTTGTTGCCCGGGCCGGGCGCCACCGCGCGCTGGATGTCGTCGTGCTTCATCACGCCGACGCACAGCGCGTTGACCAGCGGGTTCTGGGCGTAGCACGCGTCGAAGACGGTCTCGCCGCCGATGTTGGGCAGGCCCAGCGAGTTGCCGTAGCCGCCGACGCCCGCGACCACGCCGGGCAGCACCCGCTGCGTGTCGGGCGCGTCGGCCGGACCGAACCGCAGCGAGTCCATCACCGCGATCGGGCGGGCGCCCATCGACATGATGTCGCGCACGATGCCGCCGACGCCCGTCGCGGCGCCCTGGTAGGGCTCCACGTAGGACGGGTGGTTGTGCGACTCGACCTTGAACGTCACCGCCCAGCCCTGGCCGACGTCCACGACGCCCGCGTTCTCGCCCATCCCGACGAGCAGCGCGTCCGTCTGCGGCGCCTTGTCGCCGAACTGGCGCAGGTGCACCTTCGAGCTCTTGTAGGAGCAGTGCTCGCTCCACATGACCGAGTAGATCGCCAGCTCGGCCGACGTGGGGCGGCGGCCGAGGATCTCGCGGACCCGCCGGTACTCGTCGTCCTTCATGCCGAGTTCGGCGTACGGCTGCGGCCGGTCCGGGGTGGCCGCCGCGACCGCGACCGTGTCCGTCCCCTGGGGGACCTCGGGCCGCGGGCCGGCGCCGAGCGCCGGCTGGAGGCCCGTCCCGGGGCCCGGCTCGACGGCCGGGAACGGTTCGCCGCCCTCGCCCGGGGCGGGCGCCGGCTCCGGGGAGACGGCGTCCTGCGGGCCCGTGCCGCCGGCGGCGGGCTGCGGGCCGGTGCCGCTCTGCCCGAGCGGCGGGAACGGGTCGCTGTCCGGGTTCAGGGACGCCTGCGGCCCCGTGCCCGTCCCGATCGCCGGGAACGACCCGGTCGTCGGGCTGGCCGGGTACCGGGGGGCCTCGTCGGGCTCGTCGAAGCCGCCGCCGGACGTCCCGGCGCCGCGGCCCATGACGACGCCCTGAAGGCCCGTCCCCGGGGGGAACTCCACGTGCGGGAGGCCGTCGCCGGACGGCGAGGCGCCCGTCCCCATCGCGAACAGGGCGTCGGCGCCCGAGTACTGCTGCTCCGGCCCCGGGCCCACGGCGGGCTGCGGACCGGTGCCCGGCCCCACGGCCGGGAAGCCGCCGGTGCCGTGGCCGGGCCCTTGGCCCGCGGCGGGCTGGGGGCCGGTGCCGGGGCCGACGGCCGGGAAACCGCCCGTCCCGGGGCTGTGCTCACCGAACGGGCCGTGGCCCTGCCCCACGGCAGGCTGCGGGCCGGTGCCCGGGCCCACGGCCGGGAAACCGTCCGTGTTCGGGCCCACCGGCGGCTGCGGACCCGTGCCCGGACCGCCGTCGAACGGACCGGGCCCCTGCCCCACGGCAGGCTGCGGGCCGGTGCCCGGGCCGACCACCGGGAAACCGCCCGTGTTCGGACCCACCGGCGGCTGCGGGCCCGTGCCCGGGCCGCCGTCGAACGGGCCGGGCCCCTGCCCCACGGCGGGCTGCGGGCCCGTGCCCGGGCCCACGGCCGGGAAACCGCCCGTGTTCGGGCCCACCGGCGGCTGCGGACCCGTGCCCGGGCCGCCGTCGAACGGACCGGGCCCCTGCCCCACGGCGGGCTGCGGGCCCGTGCCCGGGCCGACCGCCGGGAAGCCGCCGGTGGCGGGGGCCACGCGCGGGAGCGGGCCGGTGCCGAGGGCCGGGAAGCCGCCGGTGCGGCTGCTGACCGGGGCGCCGTTCGGGTCGGGCATCGTGACGGTCGGGTCGGCGCCGACCGTGCCCGGAACGGCGCCCGACTGCTCCTCGGCGAGCGCGCGCGCGAACTCCCCGGCGGCCGGGTCGCCGCCCGGGACGGGCGCGGGGCCCTGGGCGGGGCCGGCCGGCGGGACGGGCGCGGGACCGGACGGCTCGGCGGCCGCGGGCGCCGGTGGTTCGGCGGGGTCCTGCGGGGCGTCGTCGTCCTCTTCGAGGATGGCGGCGAACCCCTGGGTGACCGACGGGTCGACCGGCTGGAGCTCGGGGTCGTCGGCGTCGGAGCTCAGCTCGGCGAGCCACTCGAGGGAGGGCTCGTCGGAGTTGTCCCGGGCCCTGCGCTCGGATACGTCGTGCCGTTGCTCGCTCATGCGTTGACCAGTCTCTTGACGATCGAGGTGAAGAAGCCGAGCCCGTCGGTGGACGGGCCGGTCAGGGACTCCACGGCGTGTTCGGGGTGCGGCATGAGCCCCACCACGTTGCCGGCCTCGTTGGTGATCCCGGCGATGTCGTCGAGGGAGCCGTTGGGGTTCAGGTCGACGTACCGGGCGACGATGCGGCCGGATTCGGCCAGCTCGTTCAGCGTCTCCCGGTCGGCGGTGTACCGTCCGTCGGCGTTCTTGATCGGGATGACCAGTTCCTGGCCCTCGCGGTACTCGCTCGTCCAGGCGGTGCCGGCGTTCTCGAGCCGGAGCCGCTGGTCGCGGCACACGAAGTGCAGGCCCGCGTTGGGCAGCAGCGCACCCGGCAGCAGGTGCGACTCGCAGAGCACCTGGAAGCCGTTGCAGATGCCGAGCACGGGCAGGCCCGCGCCCGCCGCCGCGACCACCTCGGTCATCAGCGGCGCGAAGCGGGCGATCGCCCCGGCCCGCAGGTAGTCCCCGTAGGAGAACCCCCCGGGCAGCACGACGGCGTCCACGCCCCGGAGGTCGTGGTCGCCGTGCCACAGGGCGACCGGCTCGGCTCCCGCGAGCCGGATCGCGCGTGCTGCGTCTTTGTCGTCAAGGGAACCTGGGAAGGTGATGACCCCAACCCGGGCAGCGTCCATCTGTTCTGTTCCTCCGAAATGAGGTGCGGCCGCGGACGGTCGGGTGGTCTCCGTCGATCACCGCTGCGCGTCGCATATCCCCCCGCGCGCGTACCAATCTACCCGGCACTCGTGATGAGCCGGTCGTCCGGGCGGCGAACCAGTGCCCCGTCTCGCCAGGTCAGCCGCTTCCGCAGGTGGACGACGGTGCCCCGGTCGGGCGCGTGGTCGATGTCGAGGTCGTCCACCAGTGCGCGCATGATTTTAAGCCCGCGCCCCGATTCGCTCAAAACCCCGCGTTCCGCGGGGGCCGGTCGCGGTCCGCGGCCCCGGTCGGCGATCTCCAGCTCGCAGACGGACTCGTCGACCCGCGCGGCGACCCGGTAGTCGCCGGTCGCGCGGGAGTGCCGGATCACGTTCGTGCAGGCTTCGGAGGCGGCGACGAGGACGTCGTCGACGCAGTCCTCGGTGGCGCCGAGGCCGCGCAGGGCGTCGCCGATGAGCCGCCGGATCAGCGGGACGGTCGGCGCCTCGCGGGGCAGCGCGAGGGTGAAGGTGACATCCACCGTGACACCTCGTGTCATGCCCCGGCTCGCTCGGACGTCCCCCGTCCCCGGAGCGTGTTCGAAGACTCGGCCGCAGGTAAGGCTTCCCCGGCGGAAACACGCGTAATCGCCACACTGTCGGGTCTTTACGTGAATCCTCGGTGACGTGGTCAACGTTTCACGGAAAGCGGACCGCGCCGGAACGCGCGGATCACCGGTTCGGCATTTCCGCCATTCCGGTCAGAGCACCCGGACCTCGAAGTTCTCGATCACCGGGTTCGCCAGCAGCGTCTCGGCGATCTTGCGGACCCGCTCCAGCGCCGCCTCGTCGGCCTCGCCCTCGAGCTCGACCTCGAACCGCTTGCCCTGGCGGACCGCGACGACGCCCTCGAACCCGAGCTGCGGCAGCTTCCGGGCGATCGCCTGCCCCTGCGGGTCGAGGATCTCCGGCTTGAGCATGACGTCGACGACGACACGCGCCACGACCGCCCCCTCACTGATCTGCGATTTTCCTGACGACCTGAAGCGTACGGCACCATTGACGAAAGCAGCCCACCGTCCCCCCGGACCACCGGAGCCGATACATGAACATCGAGGACCTGTCGCCGTCCGAACGCCGCCTGTGGGAGGCGTTCCCGAAGGGCGAGCTCGTCGACCTGTCCTCCGGGGACCCCGCGCTGGACGATCCGAGCCAGGCCGGCCGCTGGGGCCACGACCGGCTGATCCGCGCGGAGGTGCTGGTCGCGCTGCTGGCCGGGGCGGTCGAGCGCGCGCCGGGCCACGTCGCGGCCGTCCGGCTGAACGGCGCCCGCGTCTTCGGTTCGCTGAACCTGGGGCACGCGGCCGTCGAGGTCCCGCTGGCGCTGACCGGCTGCGCGTTCGACGAGGCCCCGCACCTGTACTGGGCGAGCATGAACAGCGTCCACCTGATGCGCTGCCGGCTGCCGGGGCTGGTGGCGTCCGGCACCCGCGTCGACGGGCACCTGTGGCTGGAGGGCAGCCACATCTTCGGCGGCCTGTGGCTGGACGGCGCGAACGTGACGGGCATCCTGAACATGTCGGGCGTCCAGCTGTCCAACCCGGACGGCGACGCGCTGCTGGCCGACCGGCTGACGGTCGAGGCGAACGTGTACTGCGACCAGGGCTTCGCCGCGACCGGCGAGGTGCGGCTCCCGGGCGCGCGCATCGGCGGGCAGCTGATCTTCCGGAAGGCGCGGCTGCACAACCCGGGCGGCGCCGCGCTGACCGCGAGCCGGCTGGACGTCGCCGCGAACGTGTTCTGCGACGGCGGGTTCACCGCCGAGGGCGAGGTGCGGCTGCGCGGCGCCCGCGTCGGCGGCTACCTGTCGTTCGTCGGCGCGCGCCTGGTCAACCAGGGCCGGACGGCGCTCAACTGCGACGACCTGGGCGTGGAGAACGACGTGTACTGCTCGGACGGCTTCGTCGCCGAGGGCGCGGCGTCGTTCGCGGGGGCGCGCGTCACCGGGCAGCTCAGCTTCAGCGAGGCCCGGCTGTTCAACCCGGACGGGACGGCGCTGAGCCTGCAGCGCGTCCAGGCGGAGGAGGTGCTGCTGCGTCCCGCCGAGCCGATCCGGGGCGTCGCGGACCTGTCGTACGCCCGCATCAACCTGCTGCGGGACGCGGCCGACACGTGGGCGGAGCGCCTCCAGCTGGACGGCCTCCAGTACGAGACGCTCGACCCGCCGATGACGGCGAAGGAGCGGCTCGGCTGGCTGCGCCGCGACACCGACGGGTACGCGCCGCAGCCGTACGAGCGGCTCGCGCAGACGTACCGGGCGCTGGGGCTGGACGCGGACGGGCGGTCGGTGCTGCTCGCGAAGGCCCGCGACCGCCGCAAGACGCAGGGGATCCTCCGCAAGGTCATCGGCTTGCTGCAAGACGGGCTCGTCGGCTACGGCTACCGCCCGTTCCGGGCGGCGACCTGGCTGATCGGGCTGCTGGCGTTCGGGACGATCGTGTTCTCGATCGACAAGCCCGACGTCCTGAACAGCGACGACAGCCCGCACTTCAACGCGTTCTTCTACACGCTCGACCTGATCCTCCCGATCGGCACCCTCGGCCAGGAGGGGCTCTTCGCCCCGAAGGGCGTCTCGCAGTGGATCGCGAACTTCATCGTCGCGGCGGGCCTGGTCCTCGGACTGACGGTCGCGGCCGGGGTCACCCGGGTCCTGTCCCGCGAGTGACGGGCCGGTGACGGACGGCGGCGGCCGCGGCGCGTCCGGGGATCGGCGGCGCCGATCGGGGTAGGGAACCCGTCAGGCGGGACTTGCACAGCACGGTGTGACGTCTGCCACGATGGCATAAGCGGCCTTCGTCCCTTACCGGGTACAAGGTCACTGACCCCGGCCGGCGTGCGGCGATCCCGTGTTCCGGCCCCGAACGAGGAGTGTCATCGATGACGATCTACTCCGTGCGAGGCGCGCCGGCCACCGCCGCGACGGCCGAGCCAGAGCCCGTCCAGCTGCTCACCCCCGAGGGCGAGCGCGTCGAGCATCCCGACTACCCCCTCGAGCTGTCCGCGGACGACGTCCGCGCGCTCTACCGCGACCTGGTGATCACCCGGCGGATCGACCGGGAGGCCGTGGCGCTGACCCGGCAGGGCGAGCTGGGCCTGTGGGCGTCGCTGCTCGGCCAGGAGGCGGCGCAGATCGGCTCCGGCCGGGCGCTCTCCGAGCACGACATGGTGTTCCCGACGTACCGGGAGCACGGCGTCGCGTGGTGCCGCGACGTGGACCCGCTGAACCTGCTGGGGCTGTTCCGGGGCGTCAACCACGGCGGCTGGGACCCGGCCGAGCACGGCTTCCACCTGTACACGATCGTGATCGGCAGCCAGACGCTGCACGCCACCGGGTACGCGATGGGCATCCAGCGGGACGGCGTCCTCGGCTCGCCGTCGGCGGGCGCGGCGATCGCCTACTTCGGCGACGGCGCGACCTCGCAGGGCGACGTGAACGAGGCGTTCGTGTTCGCGTCGGTGTTCAACGCGCCGATCGTGTTCTTCTGCCAGAACAACCAGTGGGCCATCTCCGAGCCGCTGGAGAAGCAGACGCGCATCCCCCTCTACAAGCGCGCGCAGGGCTACGGGTTCCCGGGCGTGCGGGTGGACGGCAACGACGTGTTCGCATGCCTCGCCGTCACGCGCAAGGCCCTGGAGGCCGCCCGCACCGGGCAGGGCCCGATGCTCATCGAGGCGTACACGTACCGGATGGGCGCCCACACCACGACGGACGACCCGACCCGCTACCGGATGAAGGCGGAAGAGGAGTCCTGGAAGCTCAAGGACCCGATCGAGCGCGTCAAGGCGTACCTGACCCGCGGCGACCTGGCGGACGCCGCGTTCTTCGACGGGGTCGAGGACGAGGCGAAGACCGTCGCCGCCGACCTGCGCAAGGGCTGCCTGGCCCTGCCGGACCCGCGGCCCGAGGCGCTGTTCGAGCACGTGTACGCCGAGCGCCACCCGCTGATGACCGAGGAGCAGGAGCAGTTCGCCGCCTACCTGGCGTCGTTCGAGGAAGAGGTCGCGTCATGACCGCGGAGACCCTGACGCTGGGGAAGGCCATCAACACCGGCCTGCGCAAGGCCATGGAGAACGACCCGAAGGTCCTCATCATGGGCGAGGACGTCGGGAAGCTCGGCGGCGTGTTCCGCATCACCGACGGGCTGCAGAAGGACTTCGGCGAGGAGCGGGTGATCGACACCCCGCTCGCCGAGTCGGGCATCGTCGGCACCGCGATCGGCCTGGCCCTGCGCGGCTACCGGCCGGTCGTCGAGATCCAGTTCGACGGGTTCGTGTTCCCCGCCGCCGACCAGATCATCACGCAGCTCGCGAAGATGCGGATGCGCTCGCTCGGCGCGCTCGACCTGCCCGTCGTCGTCCGGATCCCGTGCGGCGGCGGCATCGGCGCGGTCGAGCACCACTCGGAGTCGCCCGAGGCGTACTTCACGCACACCGCCGGGCTCCGCGTCGTCGCCTGCTCCAACCCGGCGGACGCGTTCGCGATGATCCAGCAGTCGGTCGCCTGCCCCGACCCGGTGATCTTCTTCGAGCCGAAGCGCCGGTACTGGGACAAGGCCGAGGTCGACGTCGACTCCGCCGACTGGACGGCGTTCGACGCGGCGCGCGTCGTCCGTCCGGGCGAGCACGTCACCGTGCTGGCCTACGGGCCGTCGGTGAAGACGTGCCTGGAGGCGGCGGCCGCCGCCGCGGGCGAGGGCCGGTCCCTGGAGGTGATCGACCTGCGGTCGCTGAACCCTCTCGACATGGACACCGTCGCCGACTCGGTGAACCGGACGGGACGCTGCGTCGTCGTCCACGAGGCGCCCGTCTTCAGCGGGTACGGCGCCGAGCTGGCCGCGCGCGTCACCGAGCGCTGCTTCTACCGGCTGGAGTCGCCGGTGCTCCGGGTGGGCGGGTTCTCCACGCCCTACCCGCCGTCCCGCCTCGAGGACCACTACCTGCCCGACCTCGACCGCATCCTCGACGCGGTCGACCGGACCTTCGCATGGTGACGCCGGTGACCGACACGAACCTGTTCAAGCTTCCCGACGTCGGCGAGGGCCTCACGGAGGCCGAGATCGTCAAGTGGCACGTCCAGCCGGGCGACACCGTCGAGATCAACCAGACGATCGTCGAGATCGAGACGGCCAAGGCCATCGTCGAGCTGCCCTGCCCGTTCGAGGGCGTGGTGGCCGAACTGCTGGTCTCCGAGGGCGAGACGGTGGACGTCGGCACGCCGATCATCGCGGTGGGCGCGGCGGGCGGCGCCGTCGCGACCCCGGTGTCCGAGCCCCCCGCGCAGGCGGCGGCGCTCAGCGAGACCGACGCCGTCCCGACGGCGGACGAGCCGGGCATGACGGCGCCCGACAAGCCGAAGCGCACGCCCGTCCTCGTGGGCTACGGGGTGAAGGAGGGCACGACCCGCCGCCGCCCCCGCAAGGCGACCGCCGCCGCCATGACCGACTCCGCGTTCACCGCCCCGCACGTGACCGAGTTCCTCCAGGTCGACGTCACGCGCACCATGGAGGCGGTCAAGCGCATCCGCGAGCTCCCAGAGTTCGCGGACGTGAAGGTGTCGCCGCTCCTGCTGGTGGCGCGCGCGCTGCTCACGGCCGTGGCGCGGCACCCGATGGTGAACGCGACGTGGGAGGACGCCCCGTCCGGCGCGGAGATCGTCGTCAAGCGCTACGTGAACCTCGGCATCGCCGCCGCGACCGACCGCGGCCTCATCGTGCCGAAGATCAAGGAAGCGCAGGACCTCGACCTGCCCGGCCTCGCGCGCGCGCTGAACGACCTCGCCGCGAAGGCCCGCGCGGGCAAGGCGTCCCCCGCGGACCTCTCGGACGGGACGATCACCATCACCAACGTCGGCGTGTTCGGCGTCGACACCGGCACCCCGATCATCACGCCCGGCGAGGCGGCGATCCTGGCCTTCGGCCAGATCCGCGACATGCCGTGGGTGCACGAGGGCGAGCTGGCGGTCCGCAAGGTCACCACGCTGGCCCTCTCGTTCGACCACCGCATGGTCGACGGCGAACTGGGCTCCCGCGTCCTCCGGGACGTCGGCGACATGCTGGAGGACCCCCTCCGCATGCTCGCCTGGAGCTAGCACCGCGACCGGCCGGGGAGCCCGCTCCCCGGCCGGTCCCGCAAGGCCGCGTCAGATCGACCGTGCCGAACGGCCTGGCCGGCGCCGCCTCGTCGATGACGACCCACCTGTTCAGCGGGTCATGATGTGGTGCCATCGGATGACCGGGTCGTCGAACCGGCGGCAAGGTTTTGAACGTGGTGTCCTTCAAGCCCGTCCGGCATGCCATGCGGCGGGCTCAGCGGGACGTGGACGGCGCCTCGGGCTTCGTGCGGATGTGGTGGCGGCCGATGGGGAGCATGAGGGGGCGGCCGGAGACGGGGTCCTCGATGATGCGGCTGTCGAGGTCGAAGACGGTGCGGACGGTGTCCTCGGTGAGGACGTCGCCGGGAGCGCCGGACGCGTGGACGCGGCCGCCCGCGAGGGCGATCAGGTGGTCGGCGTAGCGGGCGGCGAGGTTGAGGTCGTGCAGGACCATGACGATCGTCGTGCCGCGGGACCGGTTCAGGTCGGTGAGCAGGTCGAGGACGTCGACCTGGTGGCTCGGGTCGAGGAACGTGGTGGGCTCGTCGAGCAGGAGCAGGTCGGTCTGCTGGGCGAGGGCCATCGCGATCCACACCCGCTGGCGCTGCCCGCCGGAGAGTTCGTCGACGGCGCGGTCCGCGAGGCCGGTGGTGCGGGTCGCTTCGAGGGCGGCCGCGACCGCCGCGTCGTCCTCGCCGTTCCAGCGGGCGAAGAGGCCCTGGTGGGGGTGGCGGCCGCGGGACACCAGGTCGAGGACGGTGATGCCCTCGGGCGCGATCGGCGACTGGGGCAGGAGGCCGAGGGTGCGGGCCAGTTCCTTCGCGGGCATCCGGTGCACCTCGCGGCCGTCCAGGACGACCCGTCCGCCGCGGGGCGCGAGGAGGCGGGAGAGGGAGCGCAGCAGCGTCGACTTGCCGCAGGCGTTCGCGCCGACGATGACCGTGACCGCGCCGGGCGGCACCGTCATGTCGAGGGACTCGACGACGGTGCGGTCGCCGTAGCCGAGCGTGAGGCTTTCGGCCACGAGGGTGTGGGACGCGGTCATAGGGAGCCTCCGGCCCGGTGCGTGCGGACGATCAGGTACATGAGGTAGGGGGCGCCGAGGACGCCGGTGACGACGCCGACCGGGTAGCGCAGGTCGAACGCGAACTGCCCGGCGAAGTCGGCGACGAGGACCAGCAGGGCGCCGACGAGCCCGGCGGGCAGCAGCAGGGAGCCGCCCGTGCCGATCAGGCGGGCCGCGATGGGGCCGGACAGGAACGCGACGAACGCGATCGGTCCCGCGGCCGACGTGGCGAACGCGATCAGCCCGACCGCGGCGACGACCACCGCGATGCGGGTGCGCTCGACGCGGACGCCGAGGGCCGACGCGGTGTCGTCCCCGAGTTGCAGCGCCGACAGGTCGCGCGCCAGGAACAGCAGGACGGGCGCGAGGACGAGCAGCGCGACGAGGGTCGGCACGACCTCGGTCCAGGTGGTGCCGTTGAGGCTGCCGGTCAGCCAGCGGGTGGCCTCCTGGAGGTCCCACTCGCCGGCGCGGGACAGGACGTAGGAGGTGACGCTGTCGCCGATCGCGGCGGTGCCGATGCCGATCAGGATGAGCCGCATGCCGGCGACGCCGTCGCGGAACGCCAGGACGTACATCAGCAGGGCGACGGCGAGGGACGCGACGATCGCGAAGACCGACACCTGGGTGCCGCCGAGGCCGAACACGACGATCGCGACGGCCGCCGCCGCGCTCGCGCTCGAACTGATACCGATGATGTCGGGGCTGGCGAGGGGGTTGCGCAGCATCGTCTGGAACGTGACACCGCCCAGCCCGAACGCGAACCCGGCGGCGACCGCGAGGACGGCCCGGGGCAGCCGGAGCCGGCCGACCGTGAAGGACGCGCCGGGCACCTGCTCGCCGAGGACCACCCGGACGACGTCGCCGGGCGGGTAGAACGACCGGCCGACCATCAGCGAGACGGCGAACCCGGCGAGCACGAGCACGGCGAGCGTCCCGAGGACGGCGCGGCGCCGGGCGGCGCGCCGGCGGCGGCCGCGGGCGACGGCCTGGACGGCGGACGGCCGGACGGCGGCGGGGGCCGGGGCGCTCACAGCTCACGCACCTTCTGACGGCGGACGATGTGGATGAGGAACGGCGCGCCGATGATCGCCGTGATGATGCCGACCTCGATGTCCTCGGGCCGTGCGATCACGCGGCCGACGACGTCGGAGAGGGTGAGCAGCGACGCGCCGACGAGGACCGTGGACGGCAGCAGCCACCGGTGGTCGACGCCGACGAGCAGCCGGCAGGCGTGCGGGACGAGCAGCCCGACGAAGGCGATCGGCCCGGCGACGGCGGTCGCCGCGCCGCACAGGACGACCGCGCCGAGGGCCGCCGCCGCGCGGATGAGGGCGACGCGCTCGCCGAGCCCGGCCGCGACGTCGTCGCCGAGCGCGAGCGAGTTCAGGCCCCGCGCGGACAGCAGGCAGATCGCGAAGCCGGCGGCGAGGAACGGCAGGACCTGCCCGATGCGCTCGTAGGATCCGCCGCCGACGCCGCCGATCTGCCAGAGCCGGAAGCCCCCGGCGATGTCGTTGCGGGGCAGCACGACGGCGCTGACCAGGGACGCGAACGCCGCCGACGCCGCGGCGCCCGCGAGCGCGACCTTGAGCGGGGTGGCGCCGCCGCGGCCGAGGGAGCCGACGGTGTAGACGAACACGGCGGACACCGCGGCCCCGGCCATCGCGACCCAGATGTAGGCGGTGGGCGACGACAGCCCGAGGAACGCGACGCCGCAGACGACGGCGAGCGACGCGCCCATGTTGACGCCCAGGATCCCCGGGTCGGCGAGGGGGTTGCGGGTCACGCCCTGCATGACGGCGCCGGACAGGGCGAGCGCCGCGCCGATCAGCACCGCGAGCAGGGTGCGCGGGATGCGCTTGGCGACGGCCGCCTGCCCGATGGTGTCCTGCGCGCCGCCGAGCGCGGCCCAGACGTCCGCCCAGGCGACGTTCCGCGAGCCGAGCACGACGGACGCGAGCATCGCCGCGGCCAGGACGGCGACCGCGGCGAGCAGCCACAGCACGCGCACGCGCGCCGGACGCCGCACGAGGGCGGCGTCCGGCGGGCGTTCGGTGTCGGCCGTCGTCACTTGACTTTGGCGGCCGCTTCGGCGAGAGCCTTGACGTAGTCCTCCAGGACCCACGAGATCGCCAGCGGAGTCGGGTTGGCGGCGGTGCCCGCCGGGGTGGTGCCGGACATCAGGTAGACCGAGCCGCGCTCGATGGCGGGGACCTTCGACAGCAGCGGGTCGTCGCTGATCTGCTCGCGCAGCTTGGCGTCGCCGTAGCCGACGATGATGTCGACGTCGTCGAACATGTCGATCCGCTCGGAGCTGACGGTCTGGGAGAACTTGTCCGATTCCTTGGACGCCTCGGCGATGCTGCCGGGGGTCGTCATCCCGAGGTCCTCGAAGAACAGCGTGCGGGTGTCGTGGGTCGTGTAGAAGCCGACCTCGCTGACGTCGTTGGGGTCCATGTGCGTCATGAACATCGCCGACTTGCCCTTGAGCCCCGGGTGCTTCGCGACGGCCGCGGAGATGTCGCCCTCGATGTCCTCGATCAGCTTCTCGGCCTCGGCGACGAGCCCGATCGCCTTGGCGTTGACCCGGATGACCTCGCGCCACGGCGTCGCCCAGGGCGCGTCGGGGTAGGCCACGACGGGGGCGATCTCGCTGAGGGTCGCGTAGTCCTCCTTGGTGAGGCCCGAGTACCCGGCGAGGATCACGTCCGGCTCGGTGTCGGCGACGGCCTCGAAGTCGATGCCGTCGGTCTCGTCGAACAGGACGGGGCGTTCCGCGTTGAGCTCCTTGAGCTTCTCGTCCACCCACGGCAGGACGCCGTCGCCGTCGTCGTCGCCGAAGTTGGCGGCGGCCATGCCGACCGGGACGACGCCGAGGGCCAGCGGCACCTCGTGGTTGGCCCAGTTGACGGTGGCGACCCGTTCCGGTTTCTTCTCGACGGTGGTGGTGCCGAGCGCGTGCTCGATCGTCACGGGGAACGTTCCCGCGCCGCCGCCGGCGCTCTGTTCCGTGCTTTCCGACGAGTCGCCGCAGGCCGTGATGGTGCCCAGCAGAAGGGTCGCCGCCGCGATGAGGTGCAGGCCACGTGGACGTTTCAAACCGCTCTCCACCTTTGGAATCCGCCGCAAGCGCCAACCGACTTAGGTAAGGCTTGCCTTCGTGCGCACCCTAGGAGAAATGACCGACTTGTCGCAATCACCTCTTTGGGACAGCCGTTATCGCGATCGGGACGTCAACGTCCCCGGAACGCCCCCGGCGTCAGCCCGGTCGTCCGCCGGAACGCCGCGCCGAACGCGCTCGCCGAGCGGTAACCGACCTCCTCGGCCACGGCATCGATCTCCCAGCCGCGTGTGAGCAGCGTCACCGCGTGCTGCGCGCGCGCCGCCGCGACCCACCGCGCGAAGCTCGTGCCCGTCTCCGCGTGGAAGGCGCGGGTGATCGTGCGGGCGCTCACGCCGAGGTGCGCCGCCCAGTCCGCGAGCGTCCGCCGGTCGGCCGGGTCCGCCAGGACGGCGTCCGCGATCGGGCGCAGCAGGGCGGACGACGGCACCTGCAGGAGCAACTCGCGCGGCGAGGGGACGAGCACGTCCAGCACCATCGCCTCGGTCAGCGCCCGCGACCCGGCGGACAGGCCCGTGCCGGAGAGCCGCTCCAGCAGCAGCCGGAGCAGCGGGGTGATCTCGACGCCGACGGACGACGGGGAGATCGGGTTCACGGCGCCGAACCCGAAGAACGCGGCGCGGCACCACGTGCCCGCGGGCGCCGAGCCGGAGTGCGGCGTGCCCGACGGCATCCACAGGCCGAGCGCGGGCGTGATCGTCCACACCCGCGACCCCACGGCGGCCGTGGACGCGCCCCGTTCGTTCCACAGCAGCTCGTGGAAGGGGTGCGAGTGCTCGTTCCAGGTGGTGTCCCGGGCGAAGGACTCGTCCCAGTGCAGGATCGTGAACGGCACCTCGGCGGCCTCCGCCGCGTAGGACGGCAGGACGCGCGTCTCCCGGCCCGCCGCTCGGGCGCCGCTCACGCCACGGCCCGCTTTCCCAGGTTCACGGCACCGGCTCACTGCACGGGCACGTTGTCCACGTTGCCGAAGGGGCCGCCGACGAACGTCACCGTGGAGACGTTGCCGGGCGGGGCCGGGATGTAGGCGAAGCCCCGGACGGGCTCCTCCACGCCGGTGCGGAACGCGGCGCCGGTGGAGCCGACGTACGGGGCGGGCTTGCCGGGGGCGGCCTTGCCGACCCGGACGGCCCGGTAGGTGTCGGTGCTCCCGGGGACCTGGATCGCCATCGAGGTGAACACGCCGCCCGGGTAGTCGCGGTGCGGGTACGCCGCGTTCGGGGGCGTGGTGCCGGGCCCCTCGTTCACGATCTCGAAGACGGCGACGATGTAGGCGCCGTCCCGGTAGAACGGCTTGACGTCGAGGCGGCGCTTCTGCTCGCCGAACCGGGCGTAGCGGCTGGCGACCTTCGCGCCGTCGGACGCGCGGAACGCGGCGGGCGGGACGGCGGCGCCGCGGCCGTCGGCCGACGCGGTGGTGGAGCCGTTCACGCCCTCGGTGACCTCGCGGACCTCGTACTGGATCTCGACGCGGCGGTTGCGGGCGCGGGCCTTCTCGTCGTCCTTGCCGCCCTCCTTGGCGATGGGCTCGGTCTCGCCCTTGCCGTGCGCGGAGTACTTGAACGCCCCGCCGAGCCGCTTCTCCAGCTCGGCCATGACCGCCTCGGCGCGCTGCCGCGACAGCTTGAGGTTGTAGCCGTCGCTCCCCTTGCTGTCGGTGTGCCCGTTGAAGGTGAGGGGCCGCTTGTTCGGGTCGGCCTTCGCCTTGATCTCCTGGGCGGCCTCGTCGAGGACCTGCTTGGCGCGGCCGGACAGCTTCGCGGAGTCGAACGCGAACAGGACGTCCGTCCGGAGGTTGACGGTGACGTCGGAGCCGCTGGACGTGACGTCCTTGATCTCGCCCTCGGTGATGTCGTACAGGTACGCGGGGTTGCCGCCGTCGCCCTGGCCGCCGTTCGCGGGCGCGCCGCCGGTCCCGGTGACGGGGACGCCCGCGAACTCGCCGGCGGTGCCGGGCGTGATGGCGGTGAGCCGCTGGACGTTCTGCGGGATCGCCGGGTAGGCGGCGGTGAGCCGCTGCGGGGTGTTCGGCGCGAAGTTCTGCGGGGCGGGCGGCGCCGTCGGCTTGTAGAGCCTGCGGCCGACCGGGTCCAGCAGGTCGACGGCGAACGCGACGCTCTTCGGCGCCTGCTCCATCGACGTCACCGTGTAGGTGAGGACGGACGTGGCGCCCTGCCGCTGGACGCCGGTGATCTGGACGCGGGCGTGCAGGGCGGCGTCGCCGAACCAGCCCTCCCTGGCCAGTTCGCCCGGCTGGGCCGCCGGCGTGCTCGCCGTTCCGCTCGACGCGGCCGCCGGGGGCTCGCTCCCCTCCGCGTCGCCGGAGTCGGAGCACCCGGTCGCGAGCAGCAGCCCGGCGAGGAACGCGGCGAGGGGGACGCTCGATGAGGGGCGCATCGGCTCTCCGGTCGGTCGGGGGAGCGGGAGGTCGAGGCTTACGGTAGCGGTCCGGGCACCGGGAGCGCAGCGGCCCCCGCCGCGGGGCGGATTCTCGGGGTCCTCGCAACACCTGATGACTCACGTGGTTGTCAGTAGATCACGCAGGCGCTCGGCTGGGGTTCTCCAGCCGAGCGTTTTGCGTGGTCGGCTGTTGAGTTGCCGGGCGACA